>JBBSKY010000008.1:0-58004 GCA_038255915.1 Acidimicrobiales bacterium
CCCTTGGCCACCCACAGGTCCATGTGGTTCAGGGCCGAGGCCACGAGCCGGACCCTCACCTCGTCGTCGTCCGGCACAGGGTCGGCCACCTCGCCGTGGCGGTACGCCCCCGGCGACTCGTCCAGGACCCAGGCCCGCATCACCCGTCACCCTAGGAGCCATCGGCTTTCGACCTGCCCTTGTTCGCGCTCCCCCCTCAGACGACGACGCGCAGGGCATCGGGCACGCACCGGAAGGCGAAGGTGCGGCCGGTGCCGATCCGCTCGCCGTCGAGCCACACCCCGAGCGGCCGGTCGAGCTCGACGGTCTCAGCCTTCAGCCGGCGGGCGACGATGGCGGGGTGGGGCAGGTGGCTGCCCGTGGCCAGCCGGGCGTGGACCTTGCGGAGGTCGCCGAGGGGCAGGCGGGCGTCGAGCAGGTCGAGGCGGCCGTCGTTCGGGTGGCCCCGGGGCCACAGGTTCCAGCCGCCCAGCCACTGGGCGTTCCCGACGGCGACGGTGCGGGTCCACAGCCGGTTGCGGACGATGCACGAGGCCACGAACAGGTACAGCCGGCCGTCGACCAGCACCTGGCCGAGGTCGACCGGGAAGGCGACGTCGAGGGCGCCGGTGCCGCCGAGGGTGCGGGCCAGGTCGCCGGCCGAGAGCCCCAGGGCCGGGAAGGGCCGGCCCAGGGCTCGGGCGGCCTCGACCGCCCGCCTGGCCTCGGCGTCGCTGGCGCAGCGCACCCCGTCCTCGGGCAGGGCGACGCCCGGTTCGCCGTAGGCCGACCCCTTCGAGATGGTCAAGGGCGGCGGCCTCAGCTGGCGGCGGCCTCGGTGGTGACCACCGAGGAGGCGGCGACCACACCACGGAACAGGGCGTCGGCTGCGGCCCGGCACGCGGCCGCGGTGGCCGGCGCCGGGGCGGCCTCGCCCAGCTGGCGCAGCAGGTCGATGAGCTGCTTGACGTTGCGGACGAAGTCGCCACCGGACAGCTCGCGGTCCTCGAGGAGGCGCTCGAGGTCGCGGCCGGCGGCCCACTGGTGGGCGTAGCCCGAGAACCCGGCGTCGGGCAGGCGGGTGTGGGGCAGGCCGGCCTCGTCCTCGGCCTGCACGAGCTCGCGGGCGATGCCCTGCACCTGGTCCCACCGCTCCTTCAGCAGGCGGCTGGGCAGCCAGGGCGTGGGCTGGTCCTGGCCGCGGGCCTCGAAGGTGAAGCACGAGGCGAGGGCGGCGGCGCTCGGCGGGTCGAGGCCGTCAAAGAGCCCGGAGTGGAGGCACTCGGCCACCAGCAGGTCGGCCTCGTGGTACAGCCGGCCCAGGCGCACGCCGTTGTCGGTCAGGGTCCACCCGTCGACGTAGCCCCACGCCGACAGCACCCGGAGGACCCGGTCGAACTGGCGGGCCAGGCTCTCGCTGCGGCCCTTCACCTTGCCCTGGAGGCGCTCGACCTCGCGAGCCAGCCGGTCGGCCCGGTCGGCGGCCCGAAGGTGGCGGCGCAGGTCGCGGCAGGTGGCCACGGGGTCGGCGGCGGCCTCCTCGGCCTGGCGCATGGCCTCGGCCCCCCGGGTGCGGCTGCGGCGGGTGGCGGCCGCCCCCACCGAGGCCCGGGAGGTGGCCACGACCTCCACCCGGGCGAGGGCGGTGACGGCCTTAGCCCGGAACGCCTTGTCGTCCGGCAGGTAGGGCCGGGGCAGCTCGACCCGCCCGAGGAGCCGGGGCGGGCCCGGGAAGTCGCGGGTAGCCAGCAGCAGCTTGCGGCGTTCGGAGGTGAGGACGCCCAGCCGCACCTCGCCGCCCTTGCGGCGGGCCGACGACACCACCACGGCCCGGGCCCCGCTGCCCGGCAGCACCACCACGTCGCCGGGCTTCACCTTCTCGAGGGCGTGCTGCACGGCCTGGCGGTCGCTCGGGCGGTGGCGGGTGGCCTCCTCGGCCGAGCGCACCAGGCTGCGGTAGTGCTCGAGGTCGCCCCGGTGACAGGTGGCCTCGGTCCGGGCCTCGGCCAGTGCCTCCTGGGCCCGGCCGAGCTGGGTCTCCAGGCGCACGACGTCGCTGTCGGCCCGGTACTGGGCGAACGACAGGTTGAGGAGGTGGTGGGCCTGGTCGGGCGGGTAGCGCCGCACCAGGTTGCAGGCCATGTTGAAGGTGGGCCGGAAGCTGGACGACAGGGCGTAGGTGCGGGTGGAGGCCAGGCCGGCGACCTGGTCGAAGGGCACGAACGGCGACCAAAGCACGACCGCGTAGCCCACCTCGTCGATCCCCCGGCGCCCGGCCCGCCCGGTGAGCTGGGTGTACTCGCCCGGCGTGAGGGGCTCGTGGCGCTCCCCCGTGAACTTGGTGAGCTTCTCGATCACCACCGACCGTGCCGGCATGTTGATTCCGAGTGAAAGCGTCTCGGTGGCGAAGACCACCTTCACCAGCCCCCGCTCGAAGCAGTGCTCCACCGCCTCCTTGAAGGGAGGCACCATGCCGGCGTGGTGGGCGGCCAGGCCCTGCTCGAGCCCGCTCAGCCACTCGCCGTAGCGGAGCACCCGCAGGTCGGCGTCGCTCAGGTGCTCGACGTGAGCCTCGGCCAGGGCCCGGATCAGCGACCGCTCCTCGGGGGTGGTGAGGCGAACGCCCTCCCGCAGGCACGAGGCGACCGCCTCGTCGCACGCCTTGCGCGAGAAGATGAAGCAGATGGCCGGGAGCATGTCCTCGTCGCCCAGCCGGTCGACCACGTCGGCCCGCCTGGGGGTCACCAACCGCCCCCGCCGGGTGGGCGGTCCGCGGTGGCGGGATCCGGAGGCCAGCTGGGCCGAGTCGAGGGCGCTGGCCTCGGGGTTGGGTCGGCCCTCGACCAGGGTGGGGAGCAGCAGGGGCTGGCCACCGGCCCGGTCCCCGATCATGTAGAGGTTGTGCAGCTCGACCGGGCGGCGCTCCTCGATCACCGCCTCGGTGGCGCCCCGCACGGTGGCCATCCAGTCGGCCACCTCCTCGGCGTTGGAGACGGTGGCGCTGAGCGCGACCAGGGACACCGAGTGGGCGAGGTGGATGATGACCTCCTCCCACACCGGCCCCCGGTAGGGGTTCTGCAGGTAGTGGACCTCGTCGAGGACCACGTAGCGCAGGTCGATCAGGCTGGCCGACCCGGCGTAGACCATGTTGCGGAGCACCTCGGTGGTCATCACCACCACGGGGGCGTCGCCGTTGATGGCGTTGTCCCCCGTCAGCAGGCCGACCCGGCCGTGGCCGTGGCGCCGCACCAGGTCCCCGTACTTCTGGTTGGAGAGGGCCTTCAGCGGCGTGGTGTAGAAGGCCTTCTGCCCGTTGGCCAGGGCCCGGGCGATGGCGTACTCGGCGACCACGGTCTTGCCCGACCCCGTGGGCGCCGCCACCAGCACCGAACGTCCGGCGTCGAGGGCGTCCATGGCCCGGACCTGGAAGGGGTCAGGCTCGAAGCCCAGGGACGCGACGAAATCGTCCCGTACTTCCATGTCGCAGAAGTCTGGCACGACCCTCCACGAACTTCGGTCATGGCTGGGCTTGACCTTGGGGGGCGTGGGGGGCTTGCCCCCCACTGATTACTTGCCGAGCAGCTTCCCGATGCCGATGGAGCCGAAGTAGAACAGGGTCATCGGCAGCGCCATGCCCAGCAGCGAGTACGGGTCCTGGCTCGGGGTGATGACCGCCGCCACCACGAAGATGCCGACGACGGCCATGCGCCATGCCCCCAGCAGCTTGCGGGGGGTCAGGACGTTGGCCAGCTGCAGGAAGACCAGCACCACGGGGAACTCAAAGGCCACCCCGAAGGCCAGCATGATCAGGGTGTAGAGGCTGATGTAGCGGGCCGGCCCGAACAGGGTCTCCACCTCGTCGCCGCTCACCGAGATCAGGAACGACAGCGCCTGGGGAAAGGTGAGCACGGCGATGAGCGCTCCGAGGGCGAACAGCAGGACCGAGCTGACGATGAAGGGGATGGCGTACTTCTTCTCCTTCGGGTGTAGGCCGGGGGTGATGAAGCGCCACAGCTGCCACAGCACGATCGGCAGGGCCAGCGTCAGCCCGACGTAGGCGCTGACCTTGAACCTGGTGGTCACGCCCTCAAGGGGGTCGGTGATCACGAAGTTGCAGTTCCCGGCGAGGGAGTCGGGGGCCAGGCCCTTGGCCTGCTTGAGGTCGCAGTAGGGCGCCTGCAGGAAGGCGAGGATCCGGTTGTAGAGGAGGAAGCCGATGACGCCGCCGAGGGCGACTGCGATGGTCGAGATCATCACCCGGCGCCGCAGCTCGGCCAGGTGGTCGACCAGGGTCATGCGGACCAGGCCGTCCTCGCCCCGCTCGGGCGGCGGCCGCTTGCGCAGCATCTTGAGGACCATCGGCTAGTTCAGGCTCGGGTCGACCGGCGGCGGAACGGGCTGGGAGGGCGCGGTCTGGTAGCCCGGGAGCGGCACGTCGGCGGCGAGCGGCGGCGGGACATCAGCCGGGGCCGGCTCGGAGGAGACGTCAGCCGCCGATGCCGTCGTCGAGGCTCCGTCGGCCTCGACCGTGGACCCCGTCTTGGCGGTGGTGAAGGTGCTGGTGAAGGCGTCGGTGGCCCCGGTGAAGGTCTCGTTCGCCGGCCGCATCACCTCGTCGACCACCCCCTGCACCTCGGACTGGAGGGAGCCGGTGAGGCGGCGCAGCTCGCCCACCCAACGCCCCAGCGTGCGCGCCGCCTGGGGGAGACGGTCCGGACCGAGGACCAGCAGGGCCAGCACCAGGATGACCAGGATCTCCGGCGCGCCGATGCTGCCCACGAGATCGGAGGGTACCTGCCGGACCGGCTTACAGCCGGCGCCGGCCGGCTCCCGGGCCTGGTGGGCGGGCCGCCCGGCAGGTCAGCGGGCGTTCAGGAGCTGGGCGAACCAGTCGGGCTGCTCCAGCAGGTCATGAAGGTCGAGGACGTCGTCCCAGCTGAACGCCGCACCCCGCTTGGGCTCGTGCAGCTCGGCCGGCAGGCGCCACAGGCGCAGCCGCACCCCCGAGGAGACGAGGAGGTCGACGATGCGCGGCTCGGCTTGCTTCGACACCGCCAGCCGGCAGCTCGGGCACCGGAAGCTGTAGCTGCCCTGGTTGGTGTCGCAGCACACCTGCACGCAGAGGTCACCGGTCGTCAGCGCCACGTCGGCGCAGGTGGGGCAGGTCGCTCGGATGGTGGCCACTGCGTTCTCCTCCCCGGGCTAGGTGCGGGCCTGGTTGCCCTCGCCTGCCTGGACATCCCCATCTTCGGCAGTCGACCCCGTCAGGTTGAGGCCGATGAGCAGAGTGAACCGGACACCGTGACTGGCGCACATAGGTCAAACGGACCCTTTACCGCTCAGCCCCCTCCTCGCGCTGGCGCTCCGGGTCTGCCAGCATCGGGCCCGTGGCCGAGGCCCTGCGCTCACCGCCGTTCACCTTCGCCCACCGAGGGGCCAGTGCCGAGGCGCCGGAGAACACCCTCGAGGCGTTCCGCCTGGCCGTGCGGCTCGGGGCCACCGGTCTGGAGACCGACGCCTGGCTCTCGGCCGACGGGGTGGCCGTGCTCGACCACGACGGCACCGTTCGCACCGGCCTGCGCCGAAGGCCGATCGCCCAGATGCGGGCCGCCGACCTGCCCCCCACCATCCCCACCCTGGCCCAGCTCTACGAGGCCGTGGGCTGCGACCTGGAGCTGAGCGTCGACGTGAAGGACCCGGCGGCCGCCGCCGCCGTGGTCGCCGCGGCCGGCCAGGCCGGCGGTGAGGAGGCCGTGGGCCGGCTGTGGCTGTGCTCGTCCGACTGGCGCCTCGCCGCCTCCTGGCGCCAGCTGTCGCCGACGGTCCGCCTGGTCGACTCGACCCGGCTGCGCAAGGTGCGGGAGGGCGTTGAGAAGCGGGCCTCCCTCCTGGCCGCCGCCGGGGTGAACGCCCTCAACATGCACCACAGCGACTGGTCGCCGGGCCTCACCACCCTGGTGCACCGCTTCGGTCTGCACGCCTTCGCCTGGGACTGCCAGTTCGACCGGGTGGTGGCCAAGATGCTCGTGGTCGGCGTCGACGGCGTCTACAGCGACCACGTCGAGGAGATGGCGGCGGCGGTGGCCGCCTGGACGCGCTGAGCCGCGGACCAAGTTCCTCCGGGCGTCAGAGAAGGCGGAGGGAGCCCAGCGGCCAGATCTTCACGAAGGCCCGGCCGACGATCCTGTCCTGGTCGACGGGGCCGAAGGCCCGGCTGTCGCTCGAGTTCGTGCGGTTGTCACCCATCACGAACACCTGGTCCTCCGGGATGGTGCGCCGGGTCACGGGGCCACCCAGGCTCGAGGTGGCGCGGTAGGGCTCGTTCACCGGCTGGTCGTTGACGTAGAGGACGTCGCCCCGGGACTCGACGGTGTCCCCCTCGACGGCCACCACCCGCTTGATGAGGTCGCGGATGGTGCCGGCCTCGTCCGGCAGCCGCTCGAAGACGACCACGTCGCCCCGGTTCACGTCGTGGAGGCGGTAGCTGAGCTTGTTCACCAGCACCCGGTCGTGGACCTGGAGGGTGGGCACCATCGACGGGCTGGGGATGAAGAAGGCCTGGAACAGGAACGTCTTCACCACGAAGGCCACGAGCAGGGCGCCCCCGAGGATGACCACCCACTCGACCAGGTTGCGGGAGGCGGAGGGCCGCTTGCGCTCGTCGGCGGGCGCCGTGGGTGCCTCGGGGGTGGCGATCACGAACGCCGAGGCTACCGGTAGCGCTCGAGGAGCCTGGCGGCGGTCACCCGGCCCAGCTCGACCAGCTCCGGCGGCCCGTCGACCACGGTGGCCAGCGGCCCGAGCCGGACGAGCAGCCGGGCCAGCCACCCGGGCTCGCTGACCGGCAGGTGGATGCGCAGGCGCCTCTCACCCAGCTCCTCGACGCTGTCGACGGGGTGGGAGCCGGCCACCCAGGCCGCCTCCGGGTCGAGGTCGAGGACGACCACCGGGTCGCCGGGGCGCCGGGTGTAGGCCTCGGTCGGGCCCACGTCGGCCGGCCGGTCGAAGGGCTGGTCGGTGACCCGGGCCGATCGGACCCGGTCGACCCGGAAGTGCCGGGGCTCCCCCGCCTGGTGGTCAAGGCCCCGCAGGTACCACGAGCCGCCGGAGGAGAAGAGGAGCCACGGGTCGACCCGGCGGGTGGTGAAGCGGTCGGATCCGAAGCTGTAGTAGGCCAGCTCGACCTGGCGGCCGGCCGCCGAGGCGGCCTGCAGCTCGGCCAGCACACCGCGGTCGGCGTCGCCCAGCTCCACCTCGACGCCCTCGCCCGGCTCGGCGCCCACCGCCACCGCCACCTTGTCGAGGGCCCGGGCCAGCGGGCCGGTGGGATCGGTGCCAGGGACCGAGAGCAGGGCCCGGGCCGTGGCCATCAGCACCAGGCCCTGGGCCGGGGTGAGCCGCAGGGGGCGCCGGAACCAGTCGGCGTAGGAGATGTGGACCTGGCCGTCCTCCAGCCAGGCCTCGACGAGGGCGTCGGGGGTGAAGGGGTGGATGCCGCAGACGAAGAGCAGCTCCAGGTCGGCCCGCAGCTCGTCCTCGGTGCAGCCGAAGCGGACGCACACCTCCTCGACGTCGGCCCCGCCCCGGGCCGCCACCCACGGCACCAGCGCCAGCAGGCGGCGGAGGCGGTCGTCGGCCGAGGTGCGCTGGGTCATCGGGCCGTCGCCTCGAGCCAGTCGACCACCTCGGCGCGGGCCTCGGGCGGCCCGAGCACCTCGGCGTGGTCGAGGAGGGTGAGGGCGAGCGACCGGAACGCCTCGGGGTTGGCCACCGGCACCAACAGCACGACCGACCCGTCCGGCCGACGCTCCTCGACTGCGAAGGACCCCGCCGCCCGCACCAGCTCGGCCTGGTCGGCGTCGACCCACAGCCGGGCCTCGTAGCGCACCTCGTCACCCAGCAGCCAGGGCGGCGGCGGGACGGCGGGCCCGGCATCCGCCGGTCGGGAGAAGGCCCCGGCGGCGCCGACCGGGCTGATCGGACCCTCGATGCGATCGACCCGGAACAGCCGCTGGGCGGCCCGCGAGCGGTCGAGGCCCTGCAGGTACCAGTGGCCCCGCTGGCAGGACAGCTGCCACGGCTCGACCTCTCGCGGGGTCGCCTTGTACACGATTCGAACGGCCTGGCGGGCGTTGACCGCCGCCCAGAGGGTGCCCAGGTGCTCCGAGCCGGGGAGGCGGGCGGTGGACCCGGAAGGAGGGGTGATGCGCTCGGCCGCCCCGCCCGTGAGCTTCCACAGTGACTCGGCCGGCGACCCCTCGGGCAGGTCGAGCTCGACGGTGGCGAGCGCCAGGTGCAGCGCCGCCGCCTCCTCGTCGGTGAGTCCCGGGTCGGGCAGCTCATAGGCGTCGCGCTGCACCCGGTAGGCGGGGACCTGGCCCTCGACCACCTCCACCGGCACGCCCATGCGGGCCAGCGCCTCGATGTCCCGGCTGAAGGCCCGTCGGGCGGCGACATCGTCTTCGGGGTAGAGCGGCACCAGCCGCTGCAGCTCCACCCGGGCCTTCGGCTCGCGTGCCTCGAGGAGGGCGGCCAGCAGATCGAGCAGCCGCTCCAGCTTGCGATCCTGCTCGGTGCCCATCAGGGACGGGAGGCTACGGCCAGCCGACCGGCGACCGTTCCCGCCGCTGCGCTCCACCGGAAGAAGGCGGGGTCCTCGGCAGCCGACCGGCCCATGGTGGTGACGGCCAGCCCGGCGGCTCGCAGGAGGGCGTCGACGTCTGGCAGGTCCTCGACGGTGCGCAGCTCGTGAACGGCCAGCCCGGGGGGCAGGGGGTCGGGCCGCTCCCCCGCCGGGATCGGCACCAGCGCCCGGTGGTGGGCCGATCGGAGGGCGGCGGTGACGTGGTGGCTGACGCCCCGGTGGCGGGGCCGCAGGTCGGCCTCGGAGAAGCGGACGGCCAGCACGGGGCGACCCCCGGCCCGGGCGGCGGCGTCGATGGCCGTGGCCACCGTCAGGCCGCTGAACCCCCGGCTGGTGCCGGTGCCGACCACCCCGGGGCCGGGGGCCACCACGATCGCGGCTGCATCTGCGCTGGCCACAGCCACGTCCAGCGCCGAGCTGAGGTTCACAGCCTCGTGGTCGCCGCCAAAGGCGTGGCCAGCCGTCACCGTGGCCGCCAGCAGCCCGGCGTCGGTCAGGCCGGCCACCAGGTCGGACAGGGCCAGGGGCAGGGCGCCGGCGTCGGTCATCACGAACACCAGCCGCCGCCCCGGGGCGGCTGCGGCGAAGGCCGCCGCCACGCACGGCAGCTGGCTGTGCAGGAAGCACGTGACCACCGGGCGGCCCCCGAGGTCGGGGGGAGGCGCGTAGCCCGGCTCCTCCTCGGCGGCGCCGGTGTCGACCTGGAGGCTGGTGTAGCGCAGCTTCATCACCTGGCCCGGCCCGTCGCGGTGCCACTCCCGGCGGGACAGGTTCCAGTGCACCACGTGCCAGCCGCCGGTGCCGAGCCCGAGCGCGACCGCCGTGGTGTTCACCACCACCTCGTCGCCCGCGGCGACCGGTCCCACCAGCTCGGTGAGGACGTAGGCCCGTTCGGGGGCGGGGCCGCCGAGGTCGACCTCGACCCGCTGCAGGCCGTGCCGCGCCGAGAGGAGCCGGGCGACCCGGCCGGTGGAGAAGCTGGGCATCCTCGGGTCAGCTCAGATCAGAGCCGGGCGATGAGCTTGCGGACCCGTTCGTCCTCGGACTTGAAGGGGTCCTTGCACAGCACCGTCGCCTGGGTCTGGTCGTTCAGCTTGAGGTGGACCCAGTCGACGGTGAAGTCACGCCGCTTCTCCTTGGCCCGCTTGATGAACTCGCCCCGCAGCTTGGCCCGGGTGGTCTGGGGCGGCTCGTCCATGGCCTTTCCGATCTGGTCATCGGTGCAGATCCGCTCGACCATCCCCCGGCTCTGCAGGCGGTAGAACAGGCCCCGCTCGCGGCTGACGTCGTGGTACTGCAGGTCGAGCAGCGCCACCTTGGGGTGGCTCAGCGACAGGTCGTGCTTGGCCCGGTAGCTCTCGATCAGGTTGTGCTTGATGACCCAGTCACACTCGCGGTCGAGCTTCCAGGGGTCGTTCTCGAGCTGGGTCATGCAGTGCTCCCACATGCCGAGCGCCTTCTCCTCCTGGGGCGGGAGGCCCTTCTGGTCGCGGTAGCGCAGCGCCCGGTGCAGGTACTCCGACTGGATGTCGATGGCCGAAAGCTCCCGGCCGTTCGTCAAGCGCACCTTGCGCTTGCAGGTGACGTCGTGGCTGATCTCGCGGATGGCCCTGATCGGGTTGTCGAGGCTCATGTCCCGCAGCACCACGCCCGGGTCCTCGAGCATGCGCAGCAGGATCGCCGTGGACCCGACCTTCAAGAAGGTGGCGTACTCGCTCATGTTCGAGTCGCCCACGATCACGTGCAGACGGCGGAACCGCTCGGCGTCGGCATGGGGCTCGTCGCGGGTGTTGATGATGGGCCGGCTGCGGGTGGTGGCCGAGCTGACGCCCTCCCAGATGTGCTCGGCCCGCTGGCTGATGCAGTACATCGGGCCCCGGGCGGTCTGCAGCATCTTCCCGGCGCCCGCGTAGATCTGGCGGCTGACCAGGAACGGGATCAGGTGGTCCTGGTAGTGGGAGAAGTCGTCGCGCCGGCTGGTGAGGTAGTTCTCGTGGCAGCCGTAGGAGTTCCCGGCCGAGTCGGTGTTGTTCTTGAACAGGTAGATGACGCCGCGGATCCCCTCCTCGCGCAGGCGCTGCTCGGCCGAGCCGACCAGCCGGTCGAGGATCCACTCGCCGGCCTTGTCGTGCACCACCAGGTCGGCGATCAGGTCGCACTCGGGCGTGGCGTACTCGGGGTGGCTGCCGACGTCGAGGTACAGCCGGGCCCCGTTCTCGAGGAAGACGTTGGACGACCGCCCCCACGACACCACCTTGCGAAACAGGTACCGGGCCACCTCGTCCGGCGACAGCCGCCGCTGGCCCCGCAGCGTGCAGGTGACGCCGTACTCGTTCTCCAGGCCGAAGATGCGGCGGTCCATCCGCGCTCACGGTACCCGCGGGCCCCGTGCTGCACCTGACAGCGGGAGATGCAACCCCGACCGGCTCGAGGCCCGGCGATTCGATGGTGCCGAGTCGGTCTGGTAGGTGCGGGTCGTGCCGTCGGGCCCGACGCTGACCACCGGGGGGCTACTCGGCGGTGGCGGGGCCGGGTTCGGGGTCGGCCAGGGCCGGGGGGCCGAGCAGGTCGATCAGCTCCTGGTCGCGGATGCGGCGGAAGCAGCGGCGCTGCTCGCCGCGCTCGAGCAGCGCCACCTCGAGATCGCCGGCGCCGAGCGTGCGGCCAGGGCCGGCCAGGGCGGCGACCGCCGTCCGCAGGGCGGTCGGCAGATCGGCAGCGCCGTCGTAGGTCGAGTCGAGCCGCTCCGACAGGGCATCGGCGTCGCCGCCCAGCACCGAGGTGCCCTGCTCGTCTATGACGGTGCCGTCGTAGAGGATGTGGAACAGCTGGTCCTCGGCCTGCTCGACGCCCACCTCGGCCACCAGCACCTCCACCTCGAGCGGCTTCATCTCGTGGGTGAAGACCTGGCCGACCAGCTGGGCGTAGCCGTTGGCCAGGCTGCGGGCGTCGACGTCCTCGCGGCTGTAGGAGTAGCCCTTGACGTCCGCGCTGCGGATCCCGGCCTGGCGCAGCTGGTCGAACTCGTTGTACTTGCCGACCCCGGCGAAGCCGATGTGGTCGTAGATCTCCCCCAGCTTGTGGAGGTTGCGGCTCTTGTTCTCGGCGCAGAGCAGCACGCCGCCGGTGAAGCTCATCCCGATCAGCGAACGCCCCCGGGCGATGCCCTTTCGGGCGAAGTCGGCCTTGTCCTTCTGCGCCTGCTCCGGCGACACGTACCCAAACATGGACATCAGCGGCGTGCTCCCCGCTCGGTCATGCGGTTGATGAGGCTCGCGAAGCGCTCGGCCACCTCGGTCTCCTCGACCGGGGTGAAGCCGTCGGTGGTGATGGTGGCGACCGTCGGGTAGATCCCCCGCACGGCGTCGGGGCCGCCGGTGGCCGAGTCCTCGTCGGCCGCCTCGTACAGCGCCTGCACGGCCAGCTCGATCGTCTCCTCCCGGTTCATGCCCGGGGTCCAGCCCAGCTTCACGGTGGTGCGGGCGTCGCGCCCGCCCGAGCCGTCGGCGTGGAACTCGGTTTCCTCGTAGCGGCCGCCGGTGGGGTCGTAGGTGAAGATGCGCCCCGCCCGCCGCCGCACGTCGTAGCCGGCGAACAGCGGGACGACCACGAAGCCCTGCATGGCCAGGCCGAGGTGCTGGCGCACCATCCCGGCCAGCTGGTTGGCCTTGCCCTCCAGGGACAGGGCCACCCCCTCGGACTTCTCGTAGTGCTCCAGCTGCAGCTGGAACAGCCGTATCAGCTCGAGGCCGAACCCGGCCGATCCGGCGATGGCGATGCCGGAGTGGCGGTCGGCGGCGTGCAGCTTGCGCACGTCGCGCTGGGCGATCGAGCTGCCGGCGGTGGCCCGGCGGTCGGCCGCCATCACCACGCCGTCGGCGTAGGTGACGGCGACGATCGTGGTGGCGTGGCGGTCGACGAAGCCCGGCGGGGGGCCGTCGGCCGGCGCCGCGAACGGGTCGCGGCCGACCAGTCGCAGGAGCCCGGTGAAGCTGGGTCCCGGGTCCTGCCCGGGCGGAAAGCGGGGGATGGTCATGGCGCCCGGCAACCTACCCCGACCGGCCAGTGACCCAGGAGCTACTGGCCGCCCTTCTGGACGTAGCTGCGGACGAAGTCCTCGGCGTTGACCTCCAGGACCTCGTCGATCTCGTCCAGGAGGTCATCCATCTCGGCCTTCAGCTCCTCACCCTTCTTGGAGGTCGTCGGTACGTCGTCGACGACGTCCTCGGTCTCCCGGGTCGACGTCTTCTTGATCTGCTCACGTTCTGCCACCGCACACCTCCTGTTCCTTCTGCTCGTTCGGGGTTCGGTTCTGGCCTGCCATGTCTAGGTCCCCAGCCGGCGTAGCAGCTCACCAGCGTCGCTACAGCCCTCCAGCAAGGGACCGACGATCTCCTCGGTTCCCCGGAGGGGCTCCATCATGGCCACCCGCTTGAGGGGCTCACCACCGATGTCGAAGACCATCGAATCCCAGTTGGCGGCGGCGATCTGGCCGGGGAACCGCTCGAGGCACTGGCCCCGGAACCAGGCCCGGGTGGTGGACGGCGGGGTGGAGACGGCCGAGGTGACCTCGGCCTCGGTGACCAGGTGCTCGAGGCCGAGCTTGGCGGCCAGGTCCTTGCCCGGCCGCAGGTCGTGGTACACCAGGTCGAGCTGGGCCAGCTTGGGGTGGCGCCACTCGAGCCCGTCCCGCTCACGGTAGGCCTCCAGCAGCTTGCGCTTGGCCACCCAGTCCAGCTGATCGGACAGCGAGTCGGGGTCGGCCTCGAGGGCGGTGAGCACCTGCTCCCAGCGCCGCAGCACCTCCCGGCCCACCAGCTCGCCCCCGACCGCGTCGAGCCCGTTCTCCTCGGACCACTTGCGGGCCAGCCCCAAGTGCTCCCACTGCACGTCGAGGGCGGTCACGGTGGTGCCATCGACCAGCTCGAAGGGCTTCCTGAGCGTCAGGTCGTAGGAGATCTGGCGAAGGGTGGGCACCGGGGCGGCCGGAGTGAAGTCGCGGTCGCCGAACCAGTCGTCCTCGACCATGCACAGGATGAACCCGGTGACGCCCAGCTTCAGGAAGGTCTGCACCTCGCTGCGGTTGGCATCGCCGATGATCACGTGCAGCCGCCGGTAGCGGTTGGCGTCGGCGTGGGGCTCGTCGCGGGTGTTGATGATGGGCCGCTTGAGGGTGGTCTCCAGCCCCACCTCCTCCTCGAAGAAGTCGGCCCGCTGGGTCAGCTGGAACGGCACGTCGACGCCCCCGGTCGTCGCCGCCTCGCAGCCCACCTTGCCGGCCCCCGACCAGATCTGGCGAGTGACGAAGTGGGGCAGCACGTGCTTGACGATCTGGCCGAAGGGGACGTTCCGGTCCATCAGGTAGTTCTCGTGGCAGCCGTAGGAGTTGCCCTTGCGGTCCGAGTTGTTCTTGTAGACCACGATCTCCTGGCCGTCGGGCAGCTGCCGGCCGGCGGCCTCCATCGACTCGACCAGGATCCGTTCGCCGGCCCGGTCGAAGCGGACGGCCTGGAGTGGGTCGGAGCACTCGGGCGAGGAGTACTCGGGGTGGGCGTGATCGACGTAGTACCGGGCCCCGTTGGTCAGCACGGCGTTGACCAGGTGGGTCTCGATCTCGGGTGGCTGGGCCCCGTCGCGGCTGAAGCCCCGGGCGTCGTCCCCGGGGTGCTCGTCCTCGAAGTCCCAGCCCACCCGCTCGGGCGCCCCCACGCGCCCCTCGGCCCTGCGGGCTGTGGCGGCCAGGTAGGCGTTGATCAGCACCGAGGAGGCGGCGATCGGGTTCGGGTCGGACACACCGGTGTGCCGGATCCCGTACTCGGTCTCGATGCCGTAGACCTTGGGCAGTGCCACAGGGCCAACCTAGCGGTGGCCCTGCGGACAGCAGCGCCGGCTACAGGTACTGGCCGGTGCCGACCCGTTCGATGGCCCGGCCGCCGTGGGGCTCTGAGTCGTCGCCCCGGCTGATGAGGGTGCGGACGTAGACGATCCGCTCGCCCTTCTTGCCGGAGATCTTGAGCCAGTCGTCGGGGTTGGTGGTGTTGGGCAGGTCCTCGTGCTCGCGGAACTCCTGCTTGATCGACTCCAGGAGGTCGTTGCACCGCACGCCGCGGCCCTTGCCGGCGATCTGGCGCTTGATGGCCAGCTTCTTGGCCCGGCGCACGATGTTCTCGATCATGGCGCCGGAGGAGAAGTCCTTGAAGTACATGACGTCCTTCTCGCCGGACTGGTAGGTGATCTCGAGGAAGCGGTTGTCGTCGGCCGTGGAGTACATCGCGGTGACGGTGCGCTCGATCATCGACCGGACGGCCTTGTCGGCGTCGCCGCCGCCCACCGAGGCCACCTCCGCCTCGTCCAGGGGCAGGTCGCTGGTGAGGTAGCAGGCGAAGATCTTCTCGGCCGCCGGCTCGTCCGGGCGCTCGATCTTGATCTTCACGTCCAGCCGGCCCGGGCGCAGGATGGCCGGATCGATGAGGTCCTCCCGGTTGGAGGCTCCGATCACGATGACGTTGCGCAGCGACTCGACCCCGTCGATCTCGGCCAGAAGCTGGGGGACGATGGTGGACTCCATGTCCGAGCTGATGCCGGTGCCGCGGGTGCGGAACAGCGAGTCCATCTCGTCGAAGAAGATGATGACGGGCACGCCCTCCTCCGCCTTCTCCCGGGCCCGCTGGAACACCAGGCGGATCTGGCGCTCGGTCTCGCCGACGTACTTGTTGAGCAGCTCGGGACCCTTGATGTTGAAGAAGTAGGACCGGGCGGCCGGCAGGCCGGTGACCTGGCTGACCTTCTTCGAGAGGCTGTTGGCCACGGCCTTGGCGATGAGGGTCTTGCCGCAGCCGGGCGGCCCGTAGAGCAGGATCCCCTTGGGGGCCGGCAGGCGGTAGTCGCCGAACAGCTCGCGGTGCAGGAACGGCAGCTCGACGGCGTCCTTGATGTCCTCGATCTGGCGGTCGAGGCCTCCCACGTCCTCGTACTCGATGTCGGGGACCTCCTCGAGCACCAGCTCCTCGACCTCGGGTCGGGCCAGCTTCTCGAGCAGGAGCCCGGTGCGGCTGTCCATGAGGAGGGTGTCGCCCGCCCGCAGCCGCACCCGGTCCCGGTCGGCCAGCAGCTGCTCGCCCAGCTCGACCACCCGCTCCTCGTCGGCCCGACCCACGACCAGCGCCCGCCGGCCGTCCTCCAGCACCTCTTTGAGGGTCACCACCTCGCCCGAGCCCTCGGGTCCCCGGGCCAGGACGATGTTGAGGCTGTCGTTGAGCACCACCTCCTGGCCCTTCTTCAGGAGGTCGACATCGAGCTCGGGGTGCAGCGACACCCGCATCTTGCGGCCGCCGCTGAACACGTCAACGCTCCCGTCGTCGTTGCCGCCGAGGAAGGTGCCGTAGGCCGACGGGGGCTGGGTCAGCTTGTCGACCTCCTCGCGCAGCGCGGCGATGTGCTCGCGGGCCTCTCGCAGGGTGTAGGTCAGCTTCTCGTTCTGGGAGACGGCCTGGGCCAGCTGGCCCTTGGTCTCGAGCAGCTTCTCCTCGAGGGTGCGCACCCGCTTCGGCGCATCGGCCAGGCGCCGGCGCAGGATGCCGACCTCCTCCTCGAGGCCGACCGCCTGCTCGCGGGCATCCCTCAGCTCTCGCTCCAGCTCGGCACCACCACGCCGCTCGTCAGCCATTGGCGAAACACCTCCGTTGTGGCTCCCGCGGGGGAGCCTCCTCCTAGGATGGTACGACGTCGGATGTTTCCACGGCGGCCGCCTTGGAAATTGACAGGGGAACGGGGCTCCCGGTACCTTCACCAAGCTCCACCCCCGCTCATCCTCAAGCAGCATCCTCCGCAGCTCTGAAAGGGACGACAGCATGAAGGTCTGGATCGATCAGGATCTCTGCACCGGTGACGGCCTCTGCGAGGAGATCGCCCCGTCTGTCTTCACCCTCCTCGACGACGGCCTCGCCTACGTCGTCGAGAACGGCAAGACGATGACCGAGCCGGGCGCCGCCTCGCTGGCCAACGTGCCCGATGGCATGGAGGACGCGACGATCGAGTCCGCCGAGGAGTGCCCCGGCGAGTGCATCTTCCTCGAGCCGTAGGTCCCGGGCTTCAGCCCGAGACGCACGGCCCCGTCGACTGGGCGACACCCCGGTCGGCGTCCAGCGCCTCCCGCAGCTCGACGTCGGTCAGGGCGTAGGCCACGCCGTCACGGTCGGGGGCGATGGCGAAGGCGACTCCCGCCACCCGGCCGCCCGTGGTGACCAGCGGCCCGCCGCTGTAGCCAGGGGCCAGGCGTGCGGCCAGGATGAAGACGTCGCGGGTCGTGGCCCGCCGGTCGTAGATGTCGCGGCCCACGGCCTTGACCCGCCGGTTCACCTTGCTCGGGGTGTCCGCCACCTGGGCCTGGCCTCCCGGGTGGCCGAAGACGGCGCCGAGCGCCCCCTCGTCCAGGGTCTCCTCGACCACCGGGAGGGGGCTCAGGCCGAGGCGGTCGACCCGCAGCACGGCTAAGTCCCGGGCCGGGTCGAACAGGGTGACCGTGGCCTTGGCCCGGGAGCGGTCGGGCCGGATGATCTCGGTGGTCTTCTCCCCCGCCACGACGTGGGCGTTGGTGACCACGGTGTTGGCCGCCACCACGAAGCCGCTGCCGTCCTGGACCCGGCTGCACGCCTTGCCCTCGACCTTCACCGTCGAGGCCTGCACCTGGGCCAGCACCGGGGGTGACAGCCCCGACGCCTCCGGTGGCGGCCCTGTCTCCGGCGCCCGGTACAGGCCTTCGAAGACCTTGGGGAAGTTGACGTCGCCGACCAGGGTGCGCAGGCTCTGCAGCGTCTCCGGCGGCTGAGGCAGGACGCTGTCGATGACGTCGGCCACCCGGGACGAGCGGGTCAGGCGGGCGGCGCTGCCCTGCACCGCCGACATGGCCGGCAGGAGGAACCACACCGACAGCAGCACCCCGGTGATGCCGAGCAGCGATCCCACCGCCTTGTCGACGCCCCGGACCGGCCCGGGGGGCAGGAACATCTTCAGGCGGGAGCCGGCCAGGAGTCCCAGGGCCTGGCCGCCGAAGGCCCCGCTGATCAGGACCACGAACGCCACCAGCAGACGGCTGGCGGTGCCGGCGTCGTCGCCCAGCAGCTCGACGGCCGCCGGGAGCGAGCGGGCCGCCAGGTAGAGGCCGAGGGCGAGGCCGACCCAGGAGGCGGCCCGGGCCAGGAAGCCGAGCCGGTAGCCACCGACCGCCGCCGCCACCAGTGAGGCGAGGATGGCGACGTCGAGAACATTCAAGCCGCCGATGTTCACCCCGCCGATGTCCCGGCCTCGGGCGGCCGGAGGAGGCGGCCTGCGGTGAGGAAGCCGGTGTGGGCCACCATCCGGTGGTCGGGGCGGACCGCGGCGCCGTCCACCTTCCAGGAGCGCACCAGCACCTCCTCGGTGGTGCACATGCCGAACCCGCTCGAATCGAGGGCCGAGCGCAGCTGCTGGACCTGCACGATCGACGGCAGGTAGCTGACCAGGATGCCGCCGGGGACCAGGGCCCGCTCGGCGTGGCCGACCATGTGCCAGGGCTCGGGCAGGTCGAGGACCACCCGGTCGAAGGCCGCCTCGCCGTCGATCCCGTCGTAGGCGTCGCGCACCTCGACCTGGTAGCGCTCGGTCACGGTGTCCTCGCCGAGGAAGGCGGCCACGTTGCTCTTGGCGTTGTTGGCGAAGTCCTGGCGCAGCTCGTAGCCGCTCACGTGGGCGCCGGCCCGCAGCAGGGTCATCGACAGCGCCCCTGACCCGACGCCGGACTCGAGCACCCGGGCTCCGGGGAAGATGTCGGCCAGGATCAGGATCGGCCCCAGGTCCTTCGGGTAGATGACCTGGGCGCCCCGGGGCATCTTCAGCACCACGTCGGCCAGGGTCGGGCGCACGCACAGGTACTTGGCCCCGTCCTGCATGCGCAGGAACGTGCCCTCGGGCCGACCGAGCAGGTCGTCGTGGGCGAAGAAGCCGTGGTGGGTGTGAAACGATCCCCCGGCTTGGAGGGGGACCAGGTAACGCCGGTCCTTCACGTCGACGAGCAGGGCCCGCTCACCAGGCAGGAACGGGCGGGCCGGCACCGTGGAGGAGGCTACCTGGCGGACTTCCCGACCTTCCTGGCGGCGCGCCGGGACACGGCGGTGTCGACGATGGACATCCCCTGGCCGGGCTCGAGCCGCTCGACCAGCAGCACCTCACCGCGGCCTTCGCCCATCTTCTGGGCGAAGCGGACCAGGGCGGCGAGCGCTCCGAGCACCATCCACAGGTTGCTGCCGCCGAGGAAGCCCGTGGTGATACCCCGGCGGAGCACCACGGGCCAGTCCGGGCGGCCCCGGCGGCCGGCCAGGGCATCGAGCTGGCGGGGCGCGATCCGGCGGAGGAGCTGCTTCCACAGGAACCGCAGCATCAGAGGCGCCGGACCTCGACGATGGTCGAGCGCTGCTGGCCCTTGCGGCGCCCGACGAGGAAGGCGAGGATCAAGATGACGACCAGGGCGCCGATGCCGATGGCCATCGCCGTGGGCTTGATGGTCTCGCCGGTGTCGCTCAGCTCGGCGTCGATCTCGGTCAGCTTGGCCTCGAGGTCGGCCCGGGTGATCTTGGGCGTCACCTCGGCCTTTTCGCCCTTGCGGCTCATCGACGGGCGCCGATCCGCTTCACGGCCACTGCCGCGACCCCACCGGCGACGACCGTGGCCACCAGGTAGGGCAGGAAGGACCACAGGCCCCGCAGGCGGGCTTCGACCTGCATCAGGCGGAGGATCCCGACCAGGAGGAACACCAGCCCCACCGAGGCGACGCCGGCGCCGAGCAGGCCCCATCCGATGCGGGGGCCGAGCGCCTTCAGCGGCTCGATCGTCTCCTGCTTGGCGTAGGTGACGGTGAGGTCGATCAGCTCCCTACCGAGGTCGGGGAGGCTCTTGTCCACCGAGGGGTTGGCGCCAGGGCGCGTGGCCGTCGGGGGCCTGTCGGGGGCGGCCATCGCCCCTTGCTACCCGCTGCCCAGTCGGAAGGCAAGAACTGCGGCCTCCTCGAGGGCCAGGCCGTGCAGGTGGCTGAGCAGCTCGGTGCACGAGGGCGATCCCAGCAGCGCCAGCTGGTCGAGCTCGCCGACCGGGGCGATCGCCGCCAGCTGCCAGGCTGCGGCGGCGGGGTCGGCGTCGAGCTCCACGTCGGCAGGGAAAGCGGGCTCCTCGAGCTGGTGCTTGAGGACCAGGCAGCGGCGCACCTGCTCCTCGGCCCGCTGGAGCAGCGGGCCGTCGAGGCCGGGATCGAAGTGGGCCTCGCCGAGCGCCTCGACCTCGGCCCGCGGGTAGGGGTCTTCGCCCAGCCACGCCTGCACGGCCAACCGGCGGGTGCCGACGGCCATGGTTGCGTAGCGGCCGTCGGGCAGCTCGGCCACCTGGGTGAGCCGGGCGACGGTGCCGACGGCGAAGCGCTGGTCACCCCCGCCCACCTCGGTTCCCCGCTCGATCAGCACCACCCCGAACTCTGGCGACTCACCCCGCTCGACCCCGGCCACGCAGGCGGCGACAAGCGCCCGGTAGCGGGGCTCGAACACGTGGAGGGTCAGGGGCATCCCCGGGAACAGCACGCTGCCAAGGGGAAACATGGCCAGCTGGCTCACGGGGTGAGGGTGCGGGTCTCGGGGACGGCGGGCTCGGGGTCGACGGCGTCGGCCGGGGGGGCATCGGGCCAGGCGCCGAGGGCGACGCCGACCCGGTCGGAGAGGCGGGTGGCGTCGAGGCTGGTGGGCACGCCGTTGGCCACCACGGCGAAGGCCACCGGCGCAGAGCCCGGGCGGGCGGCGTCGACCCAGCCGACCAACGACGAGACCCCGTCGAGGCCGCCGGTCTTGGCTCGGAGCCGCCCGACGACGGGGGTGTTGACGAATCGCTTCTGCAGCGTCCCGGAGACCCCGGCCACAGGGAGGCCGTCGGCCAGCTGGCTGGTGCGGCCGGCCCCGACCAGGGCGGCGAGCAGCAGCGAGCAGGTGGCCCGGTCGGAGCGGTCGAGGCCCGAGCCGTCCTGGGCGTCCAGCGGGCCGACGGCCAGGCCCATGGCGCCGAGCGCGGCCCTGGCCTTGGCCAGGCCGGCGGAGGTCGTGCCGGGCCCCCCGCCGGCCAGCCCCATCTCCTTGGTCAGCAGCTCAGCGGTGGTGTTGTCGGACTCGCGGATCATCTGGGCCACCAGGTCGCGCACCGGCAGCGACTCCTTGGTGGCCACGGTCACCCCGCCGGTCGCCGCCCCGACGCTGGGCCCCCCGTCGACCTTCACCCCGAGGGCCCGGAGCTGGTCGGTGAGGACCTGGGCGAAGTGCAGGGCGGGCTGGCCCACCGCCTTGCCGGCGCGGTCCTGGCCGTCGTCGACGAGCAGGGCCGAGAGCGGGGCGACCTGGTTGGTGGACTGGTAGCTGGGCTTCCACCCCGGGCGGGCCCTCTCGGTGTCGTAGCGGCTCTCGTCGGCCCTGATGCCGCCGGTCACCTGCCGGACGCCGGCCGCGGCCACGGCCTGGGCCACGTCCTCGGCCCGGGTGCGCACGACCGGCTGGCGGGGCGAGCGGGCGGCGAAGGCGTCGGTGGCGATGATCGGGTCGCCGCCCCCCTTGACCTGGAGGTCGCCCGCCACCACCCCATCCCTGGGGGCGGCGTCGGCCTTGAACACCGTGGCCAGGCGGGTCTCGGGCCCGAGGACGGCGACGGCGGCCTCGGCGGTGAGCAGCTTGATGGCCGAGGCCGGGATCAGGGGCTGGTCGGGGCGCCGGGAGTAGAGGGTGCGGTCGCCGATCTTCACGATCAGGCACGACTGCGCTGTCCAGGGCCTGAGGGCGGGGTCGTCGGCCACCCGCTCGACCGCCGCGAGCAGGCGGGCCTCGGCCCGGAGGCTGACCAGCGCCTCGGGCACCCGCCGCACCGACAGCACGGGCGTGGCGAGCCGCAGCGGCGCAGCCGCCTCGGCGGAGGAGCCGCCCCGCGGGATCACCGCGCCGGCCACCCCCGCCGCCAGGACGGCGAGGAGGACGATGAGGGCCAGGCCTCGCCTGCTCATCAGGTGCGCAGGTCGAGCCCGAGGGAGACCAGCTGCTCGGCGGGGCGGTGGTAGCCCCGCTCGAGGTGGTCGATCCCGGTCAGGGTGGACGGGCCGTCGGCGGCGGCCGCGGCGATCACCGAGGAGAACCCGGCCCTCACGTCGGGGACGTCCACCTCGGCCCCGTGCAGGGGGGAGACGCCCTTCACCACCGCCGAATGCAGGTTGTTCGTCTCGTGGAACCGGCAGGCGGCCCCGCCCAGGCAGGAGGAGAACAGCTCGACCTCTACCCCCATCTGCTGGAGGGCGGGGACGTAGACGAGCCGGTTCTCAAAGACCGTCTCGTGCAGCACGCTCATCCCGTCGGCCTGGCTGAGCAGCACCATCAGCGGCGTCTGCCAGTCGGTCATGAAACCGGGGTGGGTGTCGGTGGACACCGCCACCGGGCGCAGCCCGTCGGGAGCCGAGGCCGTGGTCCACTCGTCGGTGACCTCGACCCGGGCGCCCATGCGGTGCAGGACGTTGATGGCCGTGACCAGACGGTCCTGGCGGCAGCCCACCACCCGAACCTCGCCGCCGGTGACCACCCCGGCGCACAGGTAGGACCAGGCCTCGATCCGGTCGCCCTCCAAGGTGGTGGAGGCGCCATCGAGCCGCTCCACCCCCTCGATCACGATGCGACGGTCGGGCTGCAGCTCGATGCTGGCCCCCATCCGCTGCAGGAACAGGGCCAGCTCGGTGACCTCGGGCTCGGTGGCGGCCCCCTTCAGGACGGTCTTGCCCTCGGCCAGCACCGCGGTCAGCAGCACCGACTCGGTGGCGCCGACGCTCGGGTAGGGCAGCTCGATGCGGGCGCCCTTCAGCCGGCCGGCCTTGGCCACCACCCCGTCGTCGCGCACCTCGATCTCGGCCCCGAAGGCGGTGAGGGCGGCGACGTGGAAGTCGACGGGCCGCCGGCCGATCCGGTCACCGCCGACCAGGGGCACGAACGCCTCGCCCACCAGGTTCAGCAGCGGGCCGGCCAGCAGGATCGGGATGCGGTTTCGGCCGCTGAACTCGACCGGCACCAGGGCCTGGGGCGAGGCGGTGGGGTGCACGGTGATCGACGAGCCGTCCCGCTCGACGCCCACACCGAGGCTCTCCAGGATCTCGGCGGTGATGTCGACGTCACCGACGTCCGGGGCGTTGTGGATCGTGGAGGGGCGCGCTCCCATCATGGCGGCCACGAGATGCTTGGTGATGGCGTTCTTCGAGCCCCGCACCCGGACGTCGCCGCGCAGCGGCCCCGACGGCTGGATCCTCCAGGTGCCCGACCCCGGAGGTGCGGCTTCCACAGCGAAGCAGGCTACCGGGGCCGAACCGGCGGGCGAAGCAGGGTGTAGAGTAGGTGTATGAGCCGGGTCCGCACGAACATCGAGATCGAGGACACCTACGTTCAGGCCATCAAGGAGCGCTACGGCCTGCGCACCAAGACCGAGGTCGTCGACCTGGCCCTGCGCCACCTGGCCGGCCAGCCCATGACCTTGGAGGAGGCCATGGCTATGCAAGGAGCCAACGCCATCGGCGAGGTCCCGTCTCGCGTGGACCGGCTCGGCGTTGATCCTGACTGACACCTCGGCCTGGGTCGAGTTCGACCGGGCCACGGGCAGCGCCGTACACCGAAGGCTCGCCGCTCTCATCGCCAGCAACGCCGGCCTCGTGGCCGTGACCGAGCCGGTCATCGCCGAGGTGGCGACCGGGGCCCGCACCGACGAGCGGGAAGTCCAGTTGCGGCGGCTGCTGACCCGGTTCCACCTGCTGCGCTTTGAGATCAGCGACTTCGACGCCGCTGCGACGATCTACCGCCGGTGCCGCAAGGTCGGCGTCACCCCCCGCGGGCTGGTCGACTGCATGATCGCCGCGGTGGCCTGGCGCCACGGTGCCGCGCTCCTGGCCCAGGACGCCGACCTGCGCCGCATTGCCGCGGTGGCCGGCATTGATCTGGATGGGGCGTCGTCGGGCGCCTGAGCCAGTGCGGGACGCTCAGGCGGGTTCGGGTTGGAGGGCGGCGCGGAAGAAGGAGCGGACGTGGAGGAGGCGCTGGGCCACCGCCTCGGGCTCGAGGGGGTCGCGGCCGGTGACGGCCTCGATGAAGGTGGCGTCGGAGAACCAGCTGAGAATGGCGCCGTAGCCGGTGAGCAGCAGCTGCTCGGGGTCGTGGCGGCGAAAGGTGCCGGCGGCCATCTCCCGCTCGAAGAAGCCCGCGGCCCGCTTCATGAGCGGCCGGAGCACCGCGGCCAGCTCGTCGGTGAACCGGCCGCCGCCGCCCAGCTGCTCGCGGCGAACCAGGCGCACGAAGTCGGGGTTCTCCTGGAAGAAGCTGAAGGCAGCCGTGAGCACGTGGTCGACCATGGCCCAGCCGTCCTCGCCCCGGGCGGTCTCGACGGCGCCGGTGACCCGCACCAGCCAGTCGGTGAGGGTGGTGCCCACCACCTCGTGGTACAGCAGCTCCTTGCTGGCGAAGTGGTGCAGCAGGCTGGGCCGGCGGATCCCGACCTCGGTGGCGATCTCGTTCAGCGACGTGCCCTCGAAGCCCCGCTCGGCGAACTGGTGGCGGGCGGCGAGGAGGATCGACTCCCTCGTGGTCGGGGCCGCCCGGACGTCGACGGGGCGAACCGGGGCACCCACGCCCGCAACCGTACGCTGCGTAGGCTGCATCGACGTGGACATCGTCGCGGCCCTGTTCGTCGAAGGCATCGAGATGCGCCAGGTCGCCGGGCCGGCCACCCGCATCGACCTCACCGGCGTGATGTTCTCGATGGCCGCTCCCACGCCGCCGCCGGTCACCCTGGCCCCCCACCTGGTGGTCATCGTGCGCGAGGACGCCAAGGGCAGCGGCCAGGCGTCGCTGGTGTGCGAGTTCGTGCGCCAGGCCGACGGGGAGCAGGTGGCCCGCAACGTCCAGATGGTGGCGGTGGCGCCCGGAAAGTTCGGGCGCCAGCTCGTGAAGGCCGAGCTCGAGTTCGCCGACTACGGCACCATCGAGGCCCAGTGCCGGCTGAACGCCGACGGGCACGTCATCACCGTGCCGTTCACCCTCCTGCCCCCGGCTTGAGCCACCGCCCGTGAGGGCGGCCAGCGCCCTCAGCACCCACCCCATCGTGGCCACGGCCCTGGGGGAGGGCATCGGGCAGGTCCTCGACGCCCTCGGCGGGGCCCGACCCGAGCTCGTGCTCGTGGCCGTGACCCCGCCCCACCTCGGCACCCTCGAGGACGTGGGCGGGGCCCTCGAAGATCTGCTCGAGCCCGATGTGGTGGTCGGTGCCGTGGCCTCCGCCGTGGTCGGCGCCGGCCGACTGGTCCGGGCCGAACCGGCCCTGGTCCTGTTCGCCCTCCACGGGGTGGCCGCATCCCCGCTGCTCCTGGTCCCCGACGGCACCGGCGGGCTGCTCCGCCACGGTGACGACGACCAGGCCACCGCCGCGGTGGTCCTGGGCGACCCGTTCTCGTGCCCGGGGCCGACCCTGGTTGGCGCCCTCGACGGGCTGGCCGCGTGCGGCGGGCTGGTCGCGGTCGCCCGCGGGCCCGGGGGCAGCCGGCTGCTGCTCGACGGTGCCGTCCGCACCTCCGGGGCGGTGGGGGCCCTGCTCGGACCGCCCGCCCGGGCCGTGGCCAGCCCCGGGGGCCGGGGGCCCCTCGAGGTCGAAGCCGACCTGGCGGCGGCTCTGGCGCCCCCGGGTCCCGGCCTCGTCGCCGGGCTGCTCTTCCCCGGCGAGGACCGCGATGGCGACGCTCACCTGGCCTGCGAGCTGGTCGGCGCCCCGGTCGCCGGGGTCGGCGTGCGCGGCCCCCTGGCGCCCCAGGCCGGCCGGACCACCCTCCACGGCGCCGGCGCCACGGGGCTGGTGCTGTTCCCCTGAGCCCGGCTCCCCCGGCTCCCCTGGCCGTTCCCCCGGACGGGGCCACCGTTCCTGGGTAGGGTCGCTGCGCATATGGGCGCTGATCAGTCGGAACTGGAAGAGCGAGCCGTCAACGTCATCCGGGGGCTGTCCATGGACGGACCCCAGCGGGCGGGCAACGGGCACCCCGGGACGGCCATGGCGCTGGCTCCGCTGGCCCACGTCCTGTTCCACCGGGTGATGAAGCACGACCCGTCGCTGCCCGAGTGGCACGACCGGGACCGCTTCATCCTCTCGTGCGGGCACGCCTCGATCCTGCTGTACTCGATGCTCCACCTCACCGGGTACGGGCAGACGCTCGACGACCTGAAGGAGTTCCGTCAGCTGGGGTCGCGCACCCCCGGCCACCCCGAGCGGCTCCACGCCCCCGGCATCGACACCACCACCGGCCCGCTCGGCCAGGGCATCGCCTCGGCCGTGGGCATGGCCATGGCCGAGGAGCACCTGCGGGCCACCTTCGGCGCCGAGGTCTGCGACCACCACACCTTCGTCATCTGCTCCGACGGCGACCTCCAGGAGGGCGTCAGCCACGAGGCGGCCAGCCTGGCCGGCCACCAGGGGCTGGGCCGCCTGGTCGTGGTGTGGGACGACAACCACATCAGCATCGACGGGCCCACCGAGCTGTCCTGGACCGACAACACCCCTGACCGCTTCCGGGCCTACGGCTGGGACGTTGACGAGATCGGCGAGGTGGCCAACGACCTCGACGCCCTCGAAGCCGCCGTCCGCCGGGGCATGGCCGTCACCGACAAGCCCACCTTCATCGCCCTGCGCACCCACATCGGCTATCCGTCGTCGATGATCGACAGCGAGAAGGCCCACGGCGAGCCGCTGGGCGCCGACGTCGTGCGGGCCGCCAAGGAGACCATGGGCCTGCCGCCCGACGAGGACTTCTTCGTGCCCGAGGACGTGCTGGCCCTGTACCGCGACTCGATCCCCGCGGGCCAGGCCGTGCGCCACGAGTGGGAGCAGCGGCTGGCGGCCATGAAGGGTAACCGCGAGGCCTACGACGCCGCCCAGGAGGGCCGCCCGCTCACCGAGTGGGTCAAGGCCCTGCCCAGCTGGCAGCCCGGCGACAAGGTGGCCACCCGCAAGGCGGGCGGCGCCGTGCTCGAGGCCGTGAAGGACCTGGTTCCCGGGCTGTTCGTCGGAGGCGCCGACCTCACGGGCAACACCGGCGTGAAGATCAAGGTGCCCACCTTCACCAAGGACGACCGCAGCGGCAAGCAGATCCACTACGGGATCCGTGAGCACGGGATGGCCGCGGCCATGAACGGCATGGCCGCCCACGGCGGGATCCTGCCGGTCGGCGGCACGTTCTTCATCTTCTCCGACTACTGCCGCCCCTCGATCCGCATCGCCGCCCTGTCCGACCTGAAGGTCGTCTACAGCTTCACCCACGACTCGATCGGCCTCGGGCCCGACGGACCCACCCACCAGCCGGTCGAGCAGCTGGCCGGCCTGCGGGCCATGCCGGCCCTGCGGGTCATCCGCCCCGCCGATGCCAACGAGACCGTCCACGCCTACCGGGTGGCCTTCGAGTCCGACGGCCCCACCGCCCTGATCCTGTCCCGCCAGGACCTGCCGGTCCTGGAGGGCACCGAGGCGGCCTACGACGGTGTGGCCCGCGGCGCGTACGTGCTGAAGGAGGACGACGAGGCCGACCTCACCCTCATCGGCACGGGCAGCGAGGTCCACCTGTGCCTCGAGGCGGTGGCCGTTCTGGCCGCCCGCGACATCCGGGCCCGGGTCGTCTCCATGCCCAGCTGGGAGCTGTTCGAGGAGGCCACCGACCAGGAGAAGGAGGACGTGCTCCCCTCTGACCTGCCGGCCCTGGCCGTCGAGGCGGCGGCGTCCTTCGGCTGGGAGCGCTGGGCCGAGGGCGTCGTGGCCATCGACCGGTTCGGGGCCTCCGGTCCCGGCGGTGAGGTCATGGCCTCGCTCGGCTTCACCGCCGAGAACGTGGCCGACGAGGCCGAGGGCCTCCTCGAGTCGCTCCAGGACGCCTTCGGCGACGACGACGACGAGGACGAGTAGAACAGCCCCGACCGGGAACAACCTGAGCATGAGGCGCCCCCGGTGAACACGCTCCAGCAGCTCTTCGACGACCAGGGCCAGAGCCCGTGGCTCGACAACCTCGAGCGCGGCTACTTCCGCGACGGGACGTTGTCGCGCCTGGTCGACCAGGGCATCCGGGGGGTGACCTCCAACCCGACCATCTTCCAGAAGGCCATCGTTGCCTCCGACGACTACGACGAGCAGTTCGCCGAAGCCACCCGCCGGGTCAGCGTCGAGGACGCCTACTGGGAGCTGGTGGTCGACGACATCCGCCACGCCTGCGACGTGCTGGGCCCGGTGTTCGACCAGAGCCGGGGGGCCGACGGGCACGTCTCCATCGAGGTGTCGCCCGCCCTGGCCCGCGACACCGAGGGGACCAAGCGAGAGGCCAGGGCGTTGTGGGAGCGGGTGGACCGACCCAACGTGATGATCAAGATCCCGGGCACGGCCGAGGGGCTGCCGGCGGTTCGGGCGTCGATCGCCGCGGGGATCAGCGTCAACGTCACCCTCATCTTCGGCGTGCCCCGCTACGGCGAGGTGATCGAGGCCTACCTCGCCGGCCTCGAGGAGCTGGTGGAGTCGGGCGGCGATGCCGCCGGTGTGCGGTCGGTGGCCAGCTTCTTCATCAGCCGGGTCGACGTCGAGGTCGACCGTCGGCTCCGGGCCGTCGGCACCGAGGCGGCCACCGCCCTGCTCGGCACCGCCGCGGTCAACCAGGCCAAGCTGGCCTACGAGCTGTTCCAGGAGCGCTTCGCCACCGAGCGGTGGGCGGCGCTGGCGGCCCGGGGCGGCCACGAGCAGCGCCCGCTGTGGGCCTCGACCTCGACCAAGGACCCGAGCTATCCCGACCTGCTCTACGTCGACTCGCTGATCGGCCCGGGCACGGTCAACACCATGCCCGACGCCACCATCGCCGCCTTCCTCGACCACGGCAAGGTGGCCCGCACGCTCGACCAGGGCCTCGACCGGGCGCGAGCCGGGTGGGCGGCACTCGCCGAGGTGGGCATCGACGTTGAGGACGTGGCCGTCACCCTCGAGGAGGAGGGGGTGGCCTCGTTCTCCAAGTCCTACGACGAGCTGCTCCAGGCTCTGCACGACAAGGCCGGTCAGCTCGGATGAGCGTGAGCGAAGACAGCGACCTGGCGGTGTCGCTCGGCGAGCGGCTCCTCAACCGTGACGCCACGCTGTGGCCCGTCGGCTCTGAGGCGCCGCACCGGTTGGGCTGGCTCGATAGCCCCGCCCGCCTCCGACCGGCGTGCGCCGAGGTGCTCGCCTGGGCCCGGTCCCTCACCTTCGATCGGGTGGTGCTGCTCGGCATGGGCGGCAGCTCACTCGGGCCCGAGGTGCTGCGGGCCGCCCTCGGCAGCGACCGCCTGGTGGTGTGCGACACCACCGATCCGAGGACCGTGGCCGGGATCCCGACCGAAGGGTCGTTCTTCCTGCTGTCCTCCAAGTCGGGCGGCACGCTCGAGCCCCGGGCGCTGTTCTCGCACTTCTGGGACCTGGCGCCCGACGGCAGCCGGTGGGCCGCGGTCTGCGATCCCGGCACCAAGCCGATCGAGCTGGCCAAGCTCCACCACTTCGCCCGGGTCTTCGAGAACGACCCGAACATCGGCGGCCGCTACAGCGTCCTGTCGTGGTTCGGCCTGGTGCCGGCCGCCCTCCTCGGCATCGATCCCGCCACCTTGTGCGAAGCAGCCGGCCGGGTCGACGTCGCCGAGGCTGTGCGCCTCGGCATCGGCTGGGCCCAGGCCCGGGATGCCGGCCGGGACAAGCTGACCATTCGGCTGGCCGACGGGCCGTTCCGGGCCTTTGGTCTGTGGGCCGAGCAGCTGGTGGCTGAGAGCCTGGGCAAGCAGGGCACCGGGATCGTGCCGGTGCCCACCACCGAGGACGAGCCCGGCCCCGACCGCGAGCTGGTCACGGTGCAGCTCGACGACGTCGCCAGCCTGGGCCGGGAGTTCCAGCGGTGGGAGATCGCCACCGCCGTGGCTGGGAGCCTGCTCGGGGTTGACGCCTTCGACCAGCCCGACGTCGAGGCGGCCAAGGTGGCGACGGTCGAGGCGCTCGCCCACCTCCCCCTGCCTGACGGGCTGCCCGACGGGGTCGCCCTGGCCAAGCCCGACGAGCTGATGACCTGGCTGCGGGCCCAGATCCGCCCGGGTGACTACGTGGCCGTGCAGGCCTACGTGCCCTTTGGCCAGGACAAGGCCCTCGAGGCCCTACGCCGCCGCCTGCGCGACGGGCTGGACGGGATGGCCGTCACCGCCGGCTACGGGCCCCGGTTCCTGCACTCCACCGGCCAGCTGCACAAGGGCGGGCCCGACAGCTGCGTCGCCGTGCAGATCGTTCCCGACGCCCCCACGGCCCAGGTGCCCGTGCCCGACCACGACTACGACTTCGGCACCCTGATGGCGGCCCAGGCCCTGGGCGATCTGCGGGCCCTGCGGGCCGTCGGCCGCCGCGTGGTGCGCGTCTCGGTCGACGACGGCGACCTGACAGGGGTGGGCTGAGCGATGCGCATCGGGATGGTCGGGCTGGGGCGGATGGGTGGCAACATGACCCGCCGGCTGCTGAAGGCGGACCACGAGGTGGTGGCCCACGATGTCAGCGGCGACGCGGTGGCGGTGCTGGTCGGCGAAGGTGCTCGCGGAGCCGGCGACCTCGGCGAGCTGGTCGACCAGCTCGAGGCGCCCCGAGCGGTGTGGACCATGCTCCCGGCCGGGCAGATCACCACCGACGCCCTCACCCAGCTCACCAGCCACCTCTCCCCCGGCGACGTGGTCATCGACGGCGGCAACGCCCGCTACCGCGACTCGGTGGCCCGGGGGGAGCAGTTGACCGGCCACGGAATCGACTTCTGCGATGCCGGCGTCTCCGGCGGGGTGTGGGGCCTGGAGAACGGCTACGGCCTCATGGTCGGCGGGGCCGACGAGGTGGTCGCCCGGCTCCTCCCGCTGTTCGAGTCGCTGGCCCCCCCGGGCGGCTTCGTGCACGTCGGCCCCACCGGCAGCGGCCACTTCACCAAGATGGTGCACAACGGCATCGAGTACGGGGCCATGCAGGCGTACGGCGAGGGGTTCGCCCTGCTGGCCTCGGCCGAGGAGTTCGGCATCGACCGGGCCAAGCTGGCCGAGGTGGCCGAGGCCTGGCGCCACGGAACCGTCATCCGGTCGTGGCTGCTCGACCTGGCCGCTCTGGCCCTGGCCGAAGAGTCCTTCGCCAGCGTCCAGGGCTACGTCGACGACTCGGGCGAGGGCCGCTGGACGGTGGAGGAGGCGGTGCAGCGAGGGGTGCCCGCTCCGGCCATCACCGCCGCGCTGTTCGAGCGCTTCGCCTCCCGCGACCCCAACCTGTTCTCCAATCGGCTGCTGGCCGCCCTGCGGGGGCAGTTCGGGGGCCACGCCCTGAAGGTCCACCTGGCCGACGAGGTCGACATCCCGCGTGCCTGAGAACCCTCTTCTCGAGGGGCTCGAGTCGGACCGTCGAGCACCACCCTGCATCCTGGTGGTGTACGGCGCGTCCGGCGACCTGACGTCCCGCAAGATCCTGCCGGCCATCGAGCGGCTGCACCGGCGCCGGCAGCTGCCCGGGGCCTTCGCCCTGGTGGGCACGGCCCGAACCGAGATGGACGACGACGACTTCCGGGACCTGTGCAGCAAGAGCGTGCCCGACGCCGCCCCCGGCTGGGACGAGCTGGTGAAGGGCTTCCGCTACGTCGCCGGCGACTACACCGCCACCGAGACCTTCGACCAGCTGAAGGAGGTGCTGGCCGAGGTCGACGACCAGCGGGGCACCCACGGCAACCGGGTCCACTACCTGGCCACGGTGCCGTCGCTGTTCGACGACATCGCGCGGGCCCTGGGCCGAGAAGGCATGCACGAGCCCCGCTTCGACGACTCGTTCGTGCGGGTGGTGTGCGAGAAGCCCTACGGGCGTGACCTGGCCTCGGCCCGGGATCTGGACCAGGCCATGCACTCGGCCTTCCGAGAGGACCAGGTCTACCGGATCGACCACTACCTCGGGAAGGAGACGGTGCAGAATACCCTGGCCCTGCGGTTCGCCAACACCTTCTTCGAGCCGCTCTGGAGCCGCCAGCACATCGACCACGTGCAGGTGACCGTGGCCGAGACCGTGGGCGTGGGCAGCCGGGCCGGGTTCTACGAGACCGCAGGTGCCCTGCGCGACATCGTCCAGAACCACGTGCTGCAGGTGCTGGCCGTGTGCGCCATGGAGCCGCCGGCCACCCTCGACCCGACCGGCGTGCGCGACGAGAAGGTGAAGGCCCTCCGGGCCATCCGGCCCTGGAGCCCGAGCGAGGTGGCCGAGCACGTGGTGAGGGCCCAGTACGCCGCCGGCTGGAGCGGCGGCCGGCAGGCGAAGGGGTACCGCGACGAGCAGGGCGTGGCTCCCGCCTCGACCACCGAGACCTTCGTGGCGCTCAAGCTGAAGATCGACAACTGGCGCTGGGCCGGCGTGCCCTTCTACGTGCGCACCGGCAAGCGCCTCCCCAAGCGGGTCACCGAGGTGGCCTTCACCTTCAAGGCCGTGCCCCACCTGCCCTTCGCCACCCGCGACAGCCGGGGCCTGTCCCCCAACGCCCTGGTCCTGCGCATCCAGCCCGACGAGGGCATCACCCTGCGCTTCGGCGCCAAGGTTCCCGGCGGCGCCTTCGAGGTGCGCGACGTCCTGATGGACTTCTCCTACGGTGCCTCGTTCCTCCAGGACACCCCCGACGCCTACGAGCGCCTGCTCCTCGACGCGATGGTCGGCGACCCCACCCTGTTCATCCGCACCGACGAGGTCGAGCAGGCCTGGCAGATCTGCGACCCGATCCTCGAGGCCTGGCAGGACCCGGCCTTCCCGGTCGCCACCTACGAGTCCGGCTCCTGGGGCCCCAAGGAAGCCGATGCGCTCATGGAGCGAGACGCACGCCGCTGGCGCACGCCCTGATGGCGGAGGTGGCGACGAGGACCTTGGCGGAGTGGACGGGGCGGGGGACCAACGTCGAGGAGGTGTTGAGCCGGCTCGAGGGGTTGCGGCGCCAGGGGCAGCGGACGCTGGCGTCGCGGACGTCGGTGGTCACCCTGGTGGTGCGGGCGCCGTCGGCGGTGGACGCCTGGGATGCCATGGCCACCGTGCACCACTTCGGGGGGCGCCACCCGGCCCGGTCGGTGGTGCTGGTCCCCCAGCCCGACGGCCCGGCCCGCCTCGACGCCCGGGTCAGCCTCACCGCGGCCGAGGCCGGTGGCCATCAGGTGTGGTTCGAGGACGTGGTGCTGTCGGTGTCGGGCCCCGCCGCCGGCCGGCTGGGCAGCCTGGTGGAGCCGTTCACCCTGTCCGACCTCCCCCTGGCCGTGTGGTACCTGGGGTCGGCCCCCGCCTCGGGCGACGACCTCCTGGACACCGCGGATGCCGTGCTGGTCGACTCCAAGATGGCCATCGGTGAGGAGGGGGGCAGCGCCGCCGACGACGGCCCCATCGGGGCGCTACCCGAGCGGGCCACCCTCGATGCTGTGGTGGACCTGTTCGGCAAGGTGCCGGTGGTCGACCTGGCCTGGATCCGACTGCGACCCTGGCGCGAGCTGCTGGCCTCGATGGTGGACGGCACCGCCTTCCGCCCCGCCCTCGCGAACCTCACCTCGGCCACCGTCACCGGCAAGGCCAGCGTCCGCGCCCTCCTCGGCGGCTGGCTGTCGTCCCGCCTGCGGCTGCCCCCCGGGGCGCTGCACCTGAACGCCGGCCGCCACGCTGCGGTCCGGCTGATCGGGCGGATCGACGGCCGCCTGGCCACCTTCTCGACCGAGCGGGTGCCGGGCGAACGGCTCGTGCGGGCCTGCGCGACCATCGAGGGCGGGCCGTCGTTCACCGACGTGCTGGCCCTCCCCGCCCACGATCCCTCCTGGGCCTTGGGCGAAGCCCTCAGCAGCCTGCGCTGCGACCCGGTCTACGAGGCCGCCGTGCGCGCCGGCCTGTCCTGAGGTCGGTCTCGAGCCTCCTCCGCCGGCGCTCCTGGGGAGGCGGGGCCTGGCGCGGCTACCGTTCGGCACGCTGTGTACGGAGAGGTCGAGATCGTCGAGGATGTCCCGCGCGCCTTTGCCGCTCGGGTCATCGACGCGTTCATCGACCGGCCCGACGCCACCTTCAGCCTGGCCGTCTCGGGGGGTGGCACGGCTCGGCGCTGCTACCGGCGGCTGGCGCTCGACGGGGCCGAGGCCATCGACTGGTGGGCCGTCGACCTGTTCTGGGGCGACGAGCGCTGCGTCGATCCGGACAGCGACGCCTCGAACGAGCGACTGGTCCGTGAGGCGCTCCTCGAGCGGATCGGGGCGGCCAACGAGGTGCACCCCATGCGCTGCGACGAGGGGCCCGAGGCCTACCAGCTGAAGCTCAGCGCCCTGCCGGCCATCGACGTGATCCACCTCGGGATGGGCCCTGACGGCCACACCGCCTCGTTGTTCCCGGACTCGCCGGCCCTGGACGCCGACGCCGGTCGCCTGGTGGTCATGAACACCGATCCCTCCGGCCGCAACCCGCACGAGCGGATGACGTTCACGTTCTCGGCGATCGCCCGGGCCCGGCTGGTGCTGATCACCGTCGAGGGTGAGGAGAAGCGGGAGGCGTTCGCCCGGGTGCAGGCGGGCGAGGACCTGCCGGTCAACCGCATCCGGGCCCCGCGCGTCACCTGGCTGGTCGACGCCGCTGTCATCGGCTGAGGGCGTGTGGCCGACGTCACGGTCCGTTCACCCCGGTATGTTCTCCGGCTTCCGCGTCTCCGGCGGATGCCGGCGACTTCCCCTGAGGAGCCCTCCTTGATCCTGTTCCACGCTGGAGGTGGTGCCACGTGGCCACCGGTCTGAGCACGAGTGCCAACCCCCGTGCCGTCTCCCCCCGGATCGAGCGCTTCCTGGCCGACGAGGCCCCGGCCACGCCCTGCCTTGTCATCGACCTCGACGTGGTGGAGGAGCGGTACCGGGCCCTGACCGCCGTCCTGCCGGGCGTCTCGGTGCACTACGCGGTGAAGGCCAACCCCTCCCCCGGTGTGCTGGCCCGCCTCGCCGGCCTGGGGTCGAGGTTCGACGTTGCCTCTCCCGTCGAGATCGACCTGTGCCTGGCCGCCGGTGTCGACCCGAGGTGGATCTCCTACGGCAACACGATCAAGAAGCGCCGGGACATCGCCTACGCCCACGCCGTCGGCGTCCGCCTCTTCGTCGTCGACTCCGGCGAGGAGCTGGGCAAGGTGGCGGCCGCCGCGCCCGGCGCGGCGGTGCTGGTTCGGGTGCTGGTCAGCGGTGAGGGGGCCGACTGGCCGCTGTCCCGCAAGTTCGGGTGTGACCCGGACATGGCCGTCGACCTGCTCGTTGAGGCGGGCACCCTGGGGCTCGAGCCGGCCGGCGTCTCGTTCCACGTCGGCAGCCAGCAGAAGGAGCCCGAACGGTGGGAGCCGGCCATCGCCAGGGCCGCCGCTGTCCTGCGCCAGGCCGCCGCCGCCGGCGTCCCCGTCTCCACCGTCAACATCGGCGGCGGGTTCCCGGCCAACTACGCCAGCGACGTCCCCGGGATCGCCGCCTACGGGCGAGCCATCCGCAACGCTCTCGAGCTGCACCTGGCCGATGTGCCCGTGCAGGTGCTGTGCGAGCCGGGCCGCTACATCGCCGGCGACGCCGGCGTCCTTCGGGCCGAGGTCGTGCTCGTCGCCCGTAAGGCCTACGGCGACGACCACCGATGGGTGTACCTCGACATCGGCCGCTTCGGCGGCCTGGCCGAGACCGAGGGCGAAGCCATCCGCTACCAGCTCCTCACCTCGGTCGACGGTGGCCCGGTGGGCCCGGTGATCCTCGCCGGACCGACCTGCGACAGCGTCGACGTGCTCTACGAACGCACCCGCTACGAGCTGCCGCTCACCCTGGCCGAGGGCGACACCGTCAACATCCTGGCCGCCGGCGCCTACACCGCCTCCTACGCCTCAGCCGGCTTCAACGGCTTCGGCCCCCTGACCATCCACGAGCTGGGCTAGACCACGAAGGTGTCGAACTGCCAGACGTCGTCGTCGCTCGGGCGCGGGCGGCCGTTGAAGCGGTCGTAGAGGTCGACCCGGTTGGTGAGGGGGGTCCAGTCGGTGCGGGCCGAGGGGCAGGGGCCGAGGTAGGGGTCGGCCCAGTGCAGCACCTCGCGGTGGTCGAGCTGGTCGGGGACCAGGACGCCCCGGTTCGGGTTGGCCACCATCCACGCCACCGCGCCCAGAACCGACGCGGCCACCTGGAGGGTGGTGGCGTTCTGGCCCGGAACCAGGTCCCTGGTCTCCTCGATGGAGAGCTGGCTGCCCGTCCACCAGCCGCTCAGGTCATGGCCGAGGAGGAGGACGCCGAGCTCGTCGTCGCCCGAGATGATCTCGGCGTCCATGATCCGCTGGCGCTCCTGCAGCTGGTAGCCGGTCATGCGCAGCTCGTGGAGCGAGGCGACGGCGGCGTCGGCCGGCTGGTAGGCGTAGTGCACGGTGGGCCGGTACAGGGCGTGTCCGTCGTCGTCCCACACCGTCAGGGCGTCGCTGATGGTGAAGGCCTCGCCGTGGCGCACGACCATCCCCAGGATCGGGCCGCCCTTGGGCACCCACGAGCGCACGTAGGTGTCGATGCCGGGCCGGGCCAGGCAGATCTGGTTGCGGGGCCCGTCATCCTGGTGCTCGAAGGCCAGGGCGGGGAGGCGGCGCTCGTGGGTGCCCCAGCCCATCTCGGCGGGGGCCACGCCCTCCTCGAAGAAGCCCTCGATCGACCAGGTGTTCACGAACTCCCCCACCTCCTTCGGGAGGCTGGCCACCTGGGTGTCGCGCTCGGAGATGTGGATGACCTTGGTGCCGGTCTCCATGGCTATCCGGTTCCAGGCCTCGTCGGCTAGTGCCGCCTCGAGGCGGCCACGGCGCGCCGGGTCGAGCTCGGCGACCTCGGTCAGGATGGTGGTGGCCAGGTCGGCCAGGGCCCGCTTGGTCCAGTGGGAGACCAGGCCGGGGTTGGCGCCGTGCTCGACCACGGCGGTCGGCCCGGGAGACGACCAGCTCTGCAGTCGCCGGCGCAGCGCCATGTGGCGGACGTAGAGGGTGCGCTCGGGCGGGGGCTGGTCGGGCGCCTCGGTGTAGGGGTCCCACAGCTCGACCGAGGTGTTGACGTAGAGGACGCCGTGGTCGTGGCACCACTGGACGATCTCGCCGCAGTCGATGTTCCAGGCCAGGTCGATGAGCAGGTCGCCGGCATCGAGGTGGGCGCCCAGCAGCCGGTCCATCGACTCGGGGGTGATCCGGTCGCACACGTAGCCCACGCGGGCCTCGAGGGTGGCGGGGATGCGGTGGCGCAGGTCCTCGAAGTCGAGGATGGTGATGCGGTCACCGGGCACGTCGAGGTGGCGCAGGAGCAGGGGCTGCAGGCAACGGGAGACCGACCCGCAGCCGAGCAGCAGGACCCGACCGGCAAAGGCGATCTTGGGGGGGCTGGCCACGAGCCCGGCAGGCTAGCCAGACGTTGCCCGGCCTCTCAGCGGGTGTAGCCGACGATGTCGGCGAGGACGTGGACGTGGCCGGCCTCGTTGAAGATGCTGACGGTGCCGCCGGGCCCGAGCCGGGTGACGACGAGGTTGGCCCGGGTCTGGCCGGGCCCGTAGTTGAGGTTCGACGCGTTGGGTGGGGTTCCCCCGAACACGGTGAGGTAGCTGGAGGCGCTTGGGGAGACCACGGTGAGGTTCAGCACCACGGCGGTGGCGTCGGCAGGGATGCCGGCGACGGTTAGCTGGCGAAGGGCACCGGGGCCGATCGGGACCGCGGGACCGCCGGTCCCGGTGCGGGTGTCGAGGAGGCGCCGGCCGGGGACGGCGGTGTAGGTGGAGGCGCTGGTCGGCGCGTAGTAGCCGACGACATCGGCCAGGACGTGGGCGGTGCCGTAGGCGTTGAAGATGCTGATCCGGCCGTCGGCGCCGATCCTGGCCACGACGAGGTTGGGGACGGTCTCCCCGGCGGCGAAGTTGAGGCTGGAGGCGTTGGGTATGGCGACCCCTGAGGGGTGGACGGTGAGGAACCCGGCGACGGTGGGCTGGGTGACGGTCATGTTCACGATGACGGCGGTGGCGGTGTCGGGGACCCCGGTGGCCCCGCCGCGCACGGTGAGCTGGCGGGTGGTCCCGCCGGTGATGGGGGCGGCCGGGCCGCCGGTGCCGACGCGGGTGTCGAGCAGCCGGGTGGGTGTGATGGCGGTGGAGGGGGAGCCACCGGTCCTGGTGTAGTAGCCGACGATGTCGACGATCACGTGGACGCGGCCAAAGGCGTTGGTGATGTTGACCCGGCCGTCGGCGCCCACCACGACCGGGACCAGGTTGGGGACGGTGCGGCCGACCTCCAGGTTGAGGCTGGAGGTGTCCGGCCGGGGGGTGCCGCTCGGGTAGACGGTGAGGTAGCTCTCGGCGGTCGGGCCGGTGGCGGTGACGTTCAGCATCACCGAGGTGGCGGTGTCGGGGATGCCGGTGGTGCCGCCCCGAACGACCGGGGAGCGGGTGGCGCCGGCGTCGAGGGGGCCGGCCCAGCTGCCCAGACCGGTCCGGGTATCGAGCAGGCGGTTGGGGGTCACGGCGGTGAACCCGTCGCCCACGTTCAGGATCACCTGGTCGAAGACCGGGGAGGTGGCGCCGGCCAGCTGGCCGTCACCGCCGTAGGTGGCGGTGATCGGATGGGTACCGACGCGGAGAGGTCGTTCGCAGGTCACGCCCACCGGCAGGGTGCACAGCTCGATCGCCCCGTCCTTGAAGGTCACCATGCCGGTCGGCACCCCCTCACCGGGGGCTGAGACCGTCACCGTGGCGTTCAGCTGAGCCGGGCGGTCGACCGGTTGGGTCTCGGACGCCCGCACGGCCACGGTGGTCTGCGCCAGCTCCACTTGGTGGAAGCGCTCGCCCCATGCCTCACCGAAGCGTTCGTCGCCGAGGTACTTCGCTTCAATGCGGTGGGTGCCCGAGGAGAGCGGGAGGACGCAGGTAGCGGTGCCGCCGCCGAGGCCCTCGGCGCGACAGACCTCCCTGGCGCTGTCGAAGAAGGTGACGGCGCCCGTAGGAACCGCCCCATCCGGCGGCGTCGGCGTCACCGTGGCCGAGAGGACCACGGCCTGTCCCGAGACCGAGCTGGCCGGGAGCAGGGAGAGGGCCAACTTGACCGGGTCGCCTAACACGGTCTGGGTGATGACGGCGGAGGTGGCCAACGCGAAGGTGCTGTCGCCGCTGTAGGTGGAGACGATGCGATGGCTCCCCGGTCGGAGCGTGAGGGTGCAACGGGCGCGGCTGGCGAGGAGGGTGACCGCGCCGCACAGGGTTGTCGCCCCCTCGGTGAAGGTCACGGTGCCCGTCGGGGTCGTCCCGGACACCACCGGGGCCACCGACGCCTCCAAGGTGACGGGCGTGGCTCGTTCGACCGGGTTGGCGGAGGAAAAGAGCCCCACGGTCACCGCAGGAGCGCCGACATCATGGTTCAGGGGCGGCGAGGATCCTCCGGTGATCCGGTCGTCTCCTCCGTAGGTGGCGATCAGCTCGTGCCGTCCGGCCAGGAGGGCCCTGTTGCAGATGGCCTCGCCGTAGGTGACGACCACGTCGGCGCACAGCGTGGCCCCTCCTTCGGTGAAGGACACGGTGCCGGTGGGGCTGCTCCAGCCGGGCCAGCGTGGAGCGACGGGAGCCCGGATCCTCACGTTCTGGCCGGAGGAGGATGGGTTCGGGCTCGAGGTGAGGACGACGTCGACGGCGGCCCGGTTCACGATCTGGGTAAAGGGCAGCGACGTCGAGGGGTCTCGCTCGACATCGCCGCTGTACTCGGCGGTGATGACGTGGCTGCCCGGGTTCAGCGCCGTCTGGCAGGAGGTGGTCGGGGACCAGTAGGAGACGGTGGCGGTGCAGACCACGCCGGTCGGCCCCCTGAACGTCACCGTCCCGGAGAGCACCGGCTGCGCCCGGCCGGGGCCGAGGACGGTTACGGTCGTGCTCAGCACGGCGGACTGGCCGGCGACCGACGGGTTCACCGAGGACCTGGCGTCAACTGCGCTGGTGGACCGGTTGGTGACATGGGTGACCACGGGCGAGGTGCCGCCGCCGAACCGGTCATCACCGGTGTAGACGGCAGAGAGGGGATGGCTGCCCGTGGCCAACGCAGTGGAGCACGTGGCAACGCCAGCGCTGAGCGCCACCGGGCCGCAGCGCAGGGCGGTGCCGTCACGGAGTGTCACAGCACCGGTGGGGGTCGGGGCGTCGGGGGTCAGGCCGGCGACCACGGCCTCGAACGCCACCGTCTGGCCGGACACCGTCGACCCGGGCGACGTCGTCAGGGCAACGGCCACGGGATCACCCTCGACCACAAAGGACAGCGCGGACGACGACGCCGTCGCAAAGGAGTCGTCCCCGCTGTAGACGGCGACAACGTCACGGTTGCCGGCCCGCAGCGTGGCGGTGCACGAGGCCTCGGCGTCGGTGACGGCGACGGCCGGGCACAGGGCGATCCCGCTGTCCTCAAAGGTCACGCTGCCGGTGGGCGTGCCGAGCCCGGGGGGAGGCACGGCGATCCGGGAGGTGAAGGTGACGGGGTCGTGGATCGTGGCGGGGCTCAGCGACGAGGTGAGGCTCACGGTGGGGACGTTGACGTTGGCTGTAAGGGTGTAGCGGCCCAGGCTGCCGTAGCCGGTGTAGCCGGTCGAGGTGTCGCCGGTGCCGACCCCGGTGACGCTCACGAAGTAGTCGACGTCGTCGGTGAGCGTCAGGGCGAGGGAGGCGTCGAGACCGCTGGCCCGCTCGGCGCTGACGGTGCCCGAGGGTGGGTCGGAGCGGCCGAGGACCGCACCGTCCGCCGATCGAAGCTCAAGCACGATGTCCAGGTTCGGGCCCTCCGGGGCCGGCGACGCCGAGAAGATGGCGGCGCCGGCGATGCCGCGCACCCTGAACACGTCGACGTCGGCGTCGGTGGTGATGAGCCCTGCGACGGTGTTGCTCGGCCTGCTCGGGAGCACCGATGCCGTGGCTGAGGTGTCGCCGTGGTCGTCGGCCAGCAGCGGCACGCCGATGCTCTGCATCAGCTGGAAGTCGTCCTCGGTGTTGGCGGACCCCGGGAACTCGCCCTTGCTCCACTGGGTGATCGGACGGTAGAAGGGGAGGCCCATGATCGGCGCCCAGCTCCCGTGGCCGGAGTAGTAGCCGGTGGAGCCGGTTCGGTCGTGGGCGAGGTTCACGTTGTGCCCGACCTCGTGGGAGATCGTCTCGGCCACCAGCTTCGGGCTGCCCATGCCGCGGCTGAACACCAGTGCCGGCTGCAGATAGGGGTCGCCGAAGGCCCCGAGGTAGGCGATCCCGGCGCAGCCGCAGCTGGTGGCGATGGTGGCGGTGTTGGTGATGAGCGCCCGGGTGCCGAACGTCAGGTCCGAGGCGCTGGAGCGGGAGAGGGCGGCCTCCCCGGGATCCTCGGTGGTGACGTCCACGTCGAAGGGGCTGAAGTCCTCGGCCACCCGCTGCCACGCCCGCTGGATGACGTCCTGTTCGGCGCTGCTGAACGCTGCGGCGGCATCGAGGGAGAACGGCTCGGCGACGAAGCTCGACAGGCGGGCGTACTCGTTCCAGGCTCTGCCGGCGATGGTCGAGCCGTCGAAGTCGAGGTAGATGACCCGAGACGAGCCAGGCCGGCTGTGAAGGAGGAAGGTGTCGGCCTCGGGGTACGGGGCACCCTGCTCGGGCGCGTCGGGGGGCGCCGCCTCGGGCCCTTGGGCCGGTAGGGGCTCCTCGTAGAAGATGTGGTCCTTCGCCCCCACCTTCGCCGTCGGGTCGTCGAGGATCTGCCGGATCTGCGGCTCCGAACGGCGGTTCGCTGCAGCCAGCCTGGCCGTCTCCGATCTGGCCGCCGCCGCCGGGGCGGCGAAGTTGGGGAACCCGCCGAAGCCGGGCACGACGGTCAGGACGCCCACCAGCAGGGCGCCAGCGAGGAACGCCCGCGTCGGCGGGCGCCACCGACGGGTCACACCCGACCCATCGGCTCGCCTCGCGCCCACCTGAGCGGTGGCGGACCTCGCTCCCTACGGCAGGTAGGCGCGGGGGTTGCGCTGGGCCCCGTTCACCCGGACCTCGAAGTGGAGGTGGGGACCGGTCGAGTTGCCCGTGTTGCCGACATAGCCGACGACCTGGCCGGCCTGGACCTGGGCGCCCTCGGCCGTGGCGAAGCGTGACTGGTGGGCATAGGCGGTGACGACGCCGCCGCCGTGGTCGACCAGGGTGAGGTTGCCGTAGCCGCCGCCGCCGCTGGCCTTGATGACCCGGCCGGCCTTGGCCGCCTTGATCGGGGTGCCGGTGGGGGCGGCGATGTCCTGGCCCTGGTGCATGCGGCCCCAGCGGGGACCGAAGGGGCTGGTCAGCCGCCCGTTGAGCGGCCAGACGAAGCCGCTGGCGCTGGTGCCGCCGCCCGGGCCGCCCGTCTTGCCCGGGGCGGACGGCGGGTCGGGCGGGGCGACGGCGGCTCGGCTGGCCCGGGTGGCGAGCAGCTGGCTCAGCTCGGACTCCTCGGCATCGAGGGCATCGACCTCCTTCTGCAGGCCGTCGATGCGGCGGTCGAGGTCGGCCTGGGCCTTGCTGGTGCGGGTCCGGGCGTCGATCACGCTGCGCAGGGCCCGGGCCGTCTGCTTGGCCGCCGCCGACTGCTGCTGGCGGCGGCGGGTGAGGTCGCCGACGGCGGCCCGGCTCGAGTCGACGGCGTCGACCAGCCGGCCCTGCACCACCTTGGCCAGCGCCAGCCGGCGGGCGGCGTCCTCGGGCGCGCCGACCCCGGCCAGCACCTGGACCTGGCCCTGCTGGGCGTAGGCCCGCACGGCCCGCTCGGTCACCGCCCGGCGCTGGCGGGAGAGCGCCCCCTCGGCCTCGGCCACATCGGCCTCGGCCCGCTGCAGGGCCCGGGTGGCCTGCTGGGCCTTGCCCAGGGCCGCCCGCTCGGCGCCGCCGAGCACGTCGACGGCGTCGGCCAGCTCCTCGTCACTCGCCTCGGCCGCCCTCAGCTTGGCCGCGGCGTCGGCCTTGTCCTTGCGCACCTGCTCGCGCTCGGAGGCGGGGTCAGCGGCTTCGGCCGATGCCGCCGGGGCCAGCGAGAACGACAACAGGGCGACGACCGCGACAACAGCAACCCCACGAACCACATCAGCAACACTAACAACGCGAGCAACCCGGAGCCCATCCAGCTCGACGCGCTGCTACCGGGACCCGACCCCTAGGGTGCCGAGGATGGTGGTCGACCTCCTCCGGCTGCCCACCGACGAGCTGATGCGCCGGGCCGCGGCGGTGCGCAACGCCGCCTCCGGCAGTCGGATCACCTGGTCACCCAAGGTGTTCCTGCCCCTCACCGAGCTGTGCCGCGACCGGTGCGGCTACTGCACTTTCGCCAAGGCCCCGGCCCGGCTGGCCAGCCCGTACCTGCCGCCCGAGGAGGTGCTGCGCATCGCCCGGTCCGGCGCCGCCGCCGGCTGCTCCGAGGCCCTGTTCACCCTGGGCGAGGCCCCCGAGGAGCGCTACCCGGCGGCCCGGGACTGGCTCGCGGGACACGGCTGGGCCAGCACCGTCGACTACCTCGTGGCCATGTGCCAGCTGGTGCTGGAGGAGACCGGGCTGCTGCCCCACGCCAACCCCGGTGCCCTCTGCGAGCCCGACCTGGCCCGCCTTCGCCAGGTGGCCCCCAGCCAGGGGATGATGGTCGAGTCGTTGCGGGCCGATCTGGCCTGCCACCGGGGCGCCCCCGACAAGGCCCCCGAGCGCCGCCTGGCCACCCTCGAGGCCGCCGGCCGCCTGGCCATCCCCTTCACCACCGGCATCCTGGTCGGCATCGGCGAGGACGAGCCCGACCGGCTGGAGGCGCTGCTGGCCATCGCCGCCAGCCACCGCCGCCACGGCCACGTGCAGGAGGTGATCGTCCAGGGCTTCCTGCCCAAGGCGGGCACGGCCATGCACGCCGCCCCGGCCGTGGCCGCCGAGGTCCACCTGCGGGCTGTGGCCCTGGCCCGGCTGGTCCTGCCCGCCGAGGTGGTGGTGCAGGCGCCGCCGAACCTGAGCGACGATCCCGGCCGCCTGCTCGACGCTGGCATCGGCGACTGGGGCGGCGTCTCACCCGTCACCATCGACCACGTCAACCCCGAGCGCCCCTGGCCCGAGCTCGACCGCCTCCGCGCGGTCACCGAGGCCCGCGGCTTCGCCCTCGCCCCCCGGCTCACCGCCCACCCCCGCTACGTCCTCGACCCGGCCCGCTGGCTGGCTCCCGAGGTGCGCACCCGGGTGCTGCAGGCCAGCGACGCCGAGGGCCTGGCTCGCGACCACGCCTGGGCCAGCGGCGGCGACGTGGCCCCGCCGGCGCTCGTCCCCGGTCCTGCCCCGGCCCGATCGGCCCTCCGGAGCGGAGGGCGCGCCACCCGGGCCGGCTCGCCGGTGACCGAGGTGCTGGCCGGCGTCGCCCTGGGCCAGGAGCCGGGTGAGGACGAGCTGACGACGCTGTTCTCCGCCCGGGGCCCCGAGGTGGTGGCCGTGTGCGAGGTGGCCGACGACCTGCGTCGCCGGGCCGTGGGCGAGGTCGTCACCTGGGTCTCGAACCGCAACATCAACTACACCAACGTCTGCACCTTCAAGTGCCGGTTCTGCGCCTTCTCCAAGGGCCCGCTCAGCCTGAACCTGCGGGGCGCCCCCTACCTGCTGGGCCTCGACGAGATCACGAGCCGGGTGGCCGAGGCGGTCGAGCGGGGCGCCACCGAGGTGTGCCTGCAGGGCGGCATCCACCCCAGCTTCGACGGCGACTACTACCTCGAGGTCATCAGGGCCGTGCGCCTGGCCTCGGCCGACATCCACATCCACGGCTTCACCGCTCTCGAGGTCACCGAAGGGGCCAGACGCAACGCCGAGCCGCTGGCCGACTACCTGCGCCGCCTCATGGACGCCGGCCTGCGCACCCTGCCCGGCACGGCGGCCGAGATCCTCGACGACGACGTGCGGCGGGTGCTGTGCGCCGACAAGGTGACCACCGACGAGTGGCTCGACGCTCACCGCACCGCCCACTCGGTGGGACTGCGCTCCAACGTCACCATCATGTTCGGGTCGATCGAGCAGCCCCGCTCGTGGGCCCGGCACCTGGTGGGCACCCGCGACCTACAGAAGGAGACCGGCGGGTTCACCGAGTTCGTGCCCCTGCCCTTCGTCCACATGGCCGCCCCCATCTACCTGCAGGGCCAGGCCCGGCGGGGCCCCACCTTCCGCGAGACCCTGCTCATGCACGCCGTCGGCCGCATCGCCTACGACGGCCACATCCCCAACATCCAGGCCTCGTGGGTGAAGGTTGGCCTGGGCGGCGCCCGCCAGCTGCTGCGCTCGGGGTGCAACGACCTGGGCGGCACCCTCCTCGACGAGAACATCAGCCGCGCGGCCGGCGCCACCCACGGCCAGGCCATGGACGAGGCCGCCTTCGGTTCGGTCCTCGACGGCCTCCCCGGCCCCCGCACCCTCGAGCAGCGGACCACCCTCTACGGCCGCGTGGCCGAGCCGGCCTGACGGCGGCGCTCGTCGCACGTTGCGAGGGCGTGCCAACCTGGCTCCTTCATGTCCAAGCGAGCCCCCCGCACCACCGGCGACGAGGCCGTCGACGATGCCGTGCGGGGCCTGCTCGACGTGCTGCAGCCGGGCGTCAACCGCCACCTCGTGGCCGAGTGCCTGAACACCGTCGCCCTGCTGGCCCAGGAGGACCACGACAAGCTCGACCTCAAGATCACCAGCGCGGCGCTGGCCGAGATGCGCCGGGCCTTCGGGGTCTTCCGCCCCTACCGGAACCGGTCGAAGATCACCATGTTCGGCTCGGCCCGCACCACCCCCGAGGAGCCCGTCTACGCCCAGGCCCGGGCCTGTGCGGCCCGCATCGCCGAGGCCGGCTGGATGGTGGTCACCGGCGCGGGGCCGGGGATCATGGCCGCCGGCATGGAGGGCGCCGGCCTCGAGCTGTCGATGGGCGTCAACATCAGCCTGCCCTTCGAGCAGAGCGCCAACGCCTTCATCGAGCGTGATCCGAAGCTGGTCACCATGAAGTACTTCTTCACCCGCAAGCTGATGCTCATCAAGGAGTCGGACGGCTACGTCGTCCTGCCCGGCGGCTTCGGCACCCTGGACGAGGCGTTCGAGCTGCTCACCCTGCTGCAAACGGGCAAGGCCGAGCCTGCTCCGGTGGTGCTGCTCGACGTGCCCGGCGGCACCTACTTCGAGGGCTGGAGCCGCTTCGTGGAGGAGGAGGTGGTGAAGCGCAATCTGGTCGGCGAGGTGGACCTGTCGCTGTACCGGGTCACCGACTCGGTCGACGTGGCCGCCGAGGAGATCCTGGGCTTCTACCGCTCCTACTCGTCGCTGCGCTACGTGGGGAATCGCCTGGTGCTGCGGCTCAAGGTCGAGCCGACGCCCGATGAGCTGGCCGGCCTCGACACGATCTTCGCCGACATCTGCGTGCCCGGCCTCGGGGGCTTCGAGCTGGTGCGGCCGTCCCCCGAGGAGGTGGTCGAGGGCGACAGCCTCGACCACCACCGCCTGGCCTTCCCCTTCGACCGCCTGTCGACGGGTCGCCTCCGCCAGCTCATCGACCACCTCAATCGCCTCCCGTCGGTTGCAGAGCGTTCGGGCCAGTCGCCCCTGCCCTCGGAGCCTTGAGCGCCCGCCTGCGTCACGTCGCCGGGGGGGTGGTACGTGGTTCCCATGATGCCATGTCTTTGGTAGAATGCCTCTCGTGCGTGTGACCGTGGACGGCGCCGGCCGGATGGTCATCCCGAAACCTCTTCGCATCGCCCTGGGCATAGGGCCGGACTCCGAGGTCGAGTTGGTGGCCGACGGTGGCGGTTTGCGCATCGACCCTGTCGGGGCGGCGCTGCGGCCGGTGGAGGAGGCGGACGGGTTGCCGGTGCTGGGGCTCCTGCCCAACCTGGTCATCACCGACGACGACGTTCGGCGCCTGCGCGACGAAGGTCAGCGTTGACGGCACCCGCGACCGAGACGTGGGCCTGTGACACCAGCATGGCCATCGCCGCCCTCGACCCGAACCACCTCCGTCATGCCCCGTGCCGCCGCTGGCTGATCGACCACCGGCCGGCGCTGTCAGGGCACGCGGCCTTCGAGACCTACTCCGTCCTCACCCGGCTGCCCCCACCGTTGCGGCTCACCGCCCGCCAGGCGGCGTCGACGCTGGCCGCCGCCTTCCCGGTCACCTGCTGGCCCCTGTCCGACCACCTCGATGCCCTGCGAGCTCGGTTCGGCGAGCTCGGGGTGATCGGGGGATCGGTCTATGACGGCCTGGTCGGTCAGGCGGCCCTGGACCACGGACGGGTCCTGCTCACCTGCGACCGCCGGGCAGAACGCACGTACCGGGCGCTCGGAGTTCGCTTCCAGCCGGTCGAGCCGTAGGGGACGACGCTGGCGCTGGGCGGTGGAGCGGGCGGGCACCATGTCCTGAGCGGCGCTCGGGCGCCGAGCCGTCCGGACTGTCAGCGGGCGGAGTAGCGCAGGAGGAGGGTGCCGTCCTCCTCCAGGGCAGAGTGCAGGCGGGCGGTGACGGGGGGTGCCAGCCCGGGGCCGTCGGTGATGCGCTGGGCGGTGCCGGCGGTGAGGAGCGGGGCGATGGTGAGGCACAGCTCGTCGACCAGCTCGGCCGCGAGGAGGTCGGCGAAGAGGCGGGGGCCACCCTCGCACAGGATGCGGCGCATGCCCCGGCGCTCGAGCTCGGCCACCACCTGGTCGAGATCGACCGCCTCGTCTCCGCAGTTCACGACCTCGGCGCCGCGGGACAGGGCCGCCCTCCGGTCGTCGGGGGCGGCGGCGCAGGTGAGGACCAGCGGAGGAGCCGTGCCCGGGCCCGGGGTGAACAGTCGCTCGTCGGGCGAGGGCGAAAGGCGGGCGCTGACCACCGCGATCGGCACCCGGGCCGGCCGGTAGCGCTCGGCCGACGACGTCCCCGCCCCGACCACGATGACGTCGCAGGTGGCCCGCAGGTGGAAGAAGACGGCCTGGTCGGCGGGGGTGGCCAGGCCCCCGGTGCGCCCGTCGAGGCTGGCGGCCCCGTCGAGGGTGCTGACGAAGTTCACCCGCAGGCATCGCTGGTCGGGCCAGGCGTACGGCTCGTCGAGATCCACGTCCGTCGCTCCTCCCCTCGGAGCCGGGAGGAGGCGCTGCATCGCCCGCCATCGTCCCACGTTGGGTCCCGGGTCAGGCGCCAGTTCGAGGCTGGCCAGGCCGGAGCTCGCCTTCGGCCGGCGCCATTGTTCCCTGAGGTGCGGTTCGGGGTACCCGTCGGCCATGCCGAACCCGTTCCGTCGAGCCCGTGGGGTTGAGCGTGTGCTGCAGGTCGGCGCCGCCTCCGGCCGGACGGTGCTGCGGATGGTGGGCCCTCCCGCGGCGCTCGGCCTCCTCGGCGTCTACGCCTACGGGACGGCGAGGTACCGGCGCAACGCCCGGACGACCTATGACTTCGGCGACCTGCCCGCCCCCGGCAGCAAGGGCTTCAACCGCCTCCTCACCACGGTCAGCGGAGCGGCGGTGTCCCAGGGGAACCGGGTCCAGGTGCTGCGCAACGGCGGCCGGACGTTCCCGGCGATGCTGGCCGCCATCGCCTCGGCCTCAACCACGGTCGACCTCTCGTCCTACATCTACTGGCCGGGCGAGGTGGCCGCCACCTTCACCGATGCCCTGGCCGAGCGGGCCCGGGCCGGGGTCGAGGTCAACGTCGTGCTCGACGGCTGGGGCTCGGCCAAGCTGGACCGGGCCACGGTGCGCACGCTCGAGGAGGCGGGAGCGACCGTGGCCTACTTCCGCCCCCCGAAGTGGTACACGGTGCACAAGCTGAACAACCGGATGCACCGCCGCCTGCTAATCGTGGACGGACGCCTCGCCTTCGCCGGCGGGGTCGGCATCGCCGACGTGTGGAGCGGCGACGCCGAGGATTCCGACCACTGGCGGGAGACCCACGTCGCTTTCGAGGGGCCCGCCGTGCTCGACCTCGTGGGCGGCTTCTCCGAGAACTGGCTCGAGGCCACCAAAGCCGTGCTGAGCGCCGAGCACTACCCGAAGGCCGAGGGCTTCGACGACGGCATCGACGTGCAGGTCACGCGCAGCTCGCCCAAGGCCGGGGGCACCGTGGCCCTCCACCTGTTCAACGCGGCGATCGCCGCCTCGACGGAGCGGCTCTGGGTCACCACCGCCTTCCTGGCCCCGGGCGACGCGTTCGTGCGGCTCCTGTCCGACGCCGCCCAACGAGGCGTCGACGTGCGCCTGCTCGCCAACGGCCCGAACATCGACAAGGAGGTCGTCCGCCAGGTCGGCCAGCGCTGCTACGGGCCGCTCCTGTCGGCCGGCGTGCGCATCTTCGAGTACCAGCCGACCATGCTCCACGCCAAGGTCCTGATCGCCGACGGCTGGGCCAACGTGGGCTCGAGCAACCTCGACCACCGCTCCCTCGGCCTCGACGACGAGATCAACGTCGCCGTGACCGACGTCAAGGTCGTCGCCGAGCTGGCCCGGGACTTCCTCGACGACCTGGAGCGCTCGGACGAGTTCGACCTGGCCCGTTGGAAGGCCCGCCCCTTGACCAAGCGCCTGGCCGAGTCAGCTAGCGACCTCTTGCGTCAGTCGCTGTGAGTGATTCTGGAGCTGCGTTCAGGTCCCCCTGACGAGGCCGGTCAGGAGGTCAGCGAACCCGCCCTCGGCTCGACCGAGGGCCCGGCCGCTGGTCGTGACCCACAGGGTCGTGGTGGCCAGGCACCGTTCGCCGACGTCCCGGAGGCGGCGCCACAGGTCGTGGTCTTCGGCCAGATAGAGCTCTCCCCATCCTCCGGCCCGGTGGTAGGCGTCGGCCCGTGCTCCGATGTTGGCCCCGTGAACGTGGGAGTGGCCAACGAGCGACTGGCCGGCATAGAGCGTGGCGAAGGCCTTCGCGGTGCCGGTCGGGTGATCGCTGAAGGAATCGACCCTGACGACACCCCTCGACGTGCACCTCGGCCCGGACGCCTTGGTGGGACCGGCCGGCTGGTACCTCAGCCGCCCCGGGTTCTGGTGGGGCGCCGCCGGCCTGGTTAAACGGCTCCTTGGCGGGTGGCGTGATGATCCGATCAGCCTGTCTCACCTCGGCGCCGCCCACGCCTCGGTGGAGGCGGCCCGAGCCATGGTCGCCGCCGCCGCCGCGGCCATCGACGCCGAGCCTGCGATGCCGTCCGACGCCGCGGCCCGTCTGGCCTACGTCACCCGCCACATGGCCGATCTCACCGCGGGCTCGGTCATCGAGCACACCACCCGGGCCCTCGGGCCCGGGCCGATGACCCAGGACGAGCCGGTCAGCCAGCTCCTCTCCGACCTGGCCCTCTACGTCCGCCAGTCGCACGCCGAGCGGGACCTCGCCACCCTCGGTCGCCTCGTCGTCCGGCACGCCAACGCCTCCGGCTGACGGCCCCGCGCCGCTACCCCGGGGACCCCAGCGCGGGGGCGGCCGCCGCCGCCCCCGGTTGCCTCAGCGCTCCCAGTGGCGGTGCCACCCGAGGGCTTCGATCAACGCGTCGTTGAAGGGCTTGGCCACCTTCGGGCCGGTGATGACGCCAGCCGCCTCCTCGCCGACCCCTGCGTCGAGGAGCGCCTCGACGCCCGAGCCCCACGCCGCCAGGGTCTTGTGGTGGCGGTACGCCTCCTGCACCATCGTCGCCGACTTCGGGTCGAGCGGCCCCGTCCCGCCGGTGACGACCAGGGCGTCGTAGACCACCGAGTCGGCGTTGAACACCGTCGCATCGGCGGTCATCGTGGTCCTGCCGGCGCCCTTGACCGCTCCACCGTGAGGGGCGATGACGTGCAGCACCGCGCCGGCGCGCTCCAGCGCCCTGCGCAGAGCGGTGACCCCTGCTGAGTCGAAGCCTGCGGTGACGAGCACCCCGACGACCCGACCCTCGATCGGTCCCGACTCCAAGGGGGCGATCGACAGGGCGGGCGAGCTGCCGACGTCGACGAACGGGTCACCGGCGGGAGCGCTCAGACCCAGGTGAGTGGCGACCTGGTCGGCCAGGTCGGCGTCGACGTTGGCCAGGTTGGCCACCATGCGGGCGACGATCGTGGGGTCGGCGACCTTGGACAGCTCGAAGGAGAAGGCGCCGACCTCGTGCTCGCGCTCCGGTTCGCTCAGGCTGTTCCAGAACAGCGTGGCCTGGCTGAAGTGGTCGTCGAAGGACTGGGGCCGGCGCCGGGCCTTGATCCCCTCGACGGGCTGGGGGAAGTGGACGTAGCCGGCGTCACCGGTGGCGAACGGGCACCCCCCGCCGACGGTGTTGGGCGAGTAGGCGGTGCGGCCGGTGTGCACGGCCTGCTGCCCAAAGCCGTCACGGAGGTTGTCGTTGACCGGCGCCGCAGGCCGGTTGATCGGCAGCTGGGCGAAGTTCGGCCCACCGAGACGGGTGATCTGGGTGTCGAGGTAGGAGAACAGACGGGCGTGCAGCAGGGGGTCGTCGGTCAGGTCGATCCCGGGCACGAGGTGGCCCGGGTGGAACGCCACCTGCTCGGTCTCGGCGAAGAAGTTGGCCGGGTTGGCGTCGAGGGTCATGCGGCCGACGAGCCGCACCGGGCACAGCTCCTCGGGGACGAGCTTGGTGGGGTCCAGCAGGTCGATGCCCTCGAAGGTCTGCTCGGCCGAGTCGGGCATCACCTGCACGCCGAGGTCCCACTGCGGGGCGGCCCCGGCCTCGATGGCGTTCCACAGGTCCCGCCTGTGGAAGTCGGGGTCGATGCCGCCCAGCTTCTGGGACTCCTCCCACACCAGGCTGTGGATGCCGGCGGTGGGCTTCCAGTGGAACTTCACCAGCGACGACTGACCAGCCGCGTTGACGAGGCGGAAGGTGTGGACCCCGAACCCCTCCATGGTCCGGTAGGAGCGAGGGATGGCCCGGTCCGACATCACCCACATCAGCATGTGCGTGCTCTCGGGCTGCAGCGAGACGAAGTCCCAGAAGGTGTCGTGGGCCGACTGCGCCTGGGGGATCTCGCGGTCGGGTTCGGGCTTCACGGCGTGGACGAAGTCGGGGAACTTGATGCCGTCCTGGATGAAGAACACCGGCATGTTGTTGCCGACGAGGTCCCAGTTCCCCTGCGTCGTGTACAGCTTGACGGCGAAGCCGCGGACGTCCCGGGCGGAGTCCATCGACCCCCGGGAGCCGGCGACGGTGGAGAACCGGACGAACACCGGGGTGACGGCGCTGGTGTCGTTGAGGACCTCGGCGCAGGTGATGTCCTCGAGCGAGTCGAAGAGCTCGAAGCGACCGTGGGCGCCCGCGCCCCGGGCGTGGACCACCCGCTCGGGGATGCGCTCGTGGTCGAAGTGCATGATCTTCTCGCGCAGGTGGTGGTCCTCGAGCAGCGTCGGACCACGAGGGCCGGCCCGCAGCGAGTTGTCGGTGTCCTCCACCGGCTGCCCCTGCGCCGTAGTGAGCGCGTCGCCCTCCTGGGCCCAGCCGGGACTGACGGCGGCGTCCCTCGGTCCGCTCCCGACGCGCACCGCGGCGGGCGCGGGAGCCGTCGCCGGTGCGGTGGGGGAGCCTTCGAGGCCACCACCTGCGGCGGCTCCGGTGGGTTGCGGCTCGGTCGAGGTGGATCGGGCCGTGATCGCGGTCTTGGCTCCCGTCTTGGGCGCCGCCTTCTTCTTGCCTGGCATCTGGTCCGCTTCCTGGTCGGGGTCGTCGGTGGATGCTTCCCCGCAGAGCCCGAATTCGACCCCGCTCGGCTGCGGAGGCTGGTGGCTACTGGCCGGGGGCGGTCACCAGGCGGAGCTGGCCGAGGTAGAGCTCGGCGAAGCGGCGGGCGGCGGCGGGCCCGAACAGCCGGTGCGGGTACCGGAAGCTCAGGTGCAGCCGGCCACCGACGGTGGCGGCGCCGAGGCACAGGCTCTGCGGCGAGCGGGCCGGCGTCGAGAACCACAGCTCCACCGCATGCCCCACGTCGGCCCCGAACCAGGCTGCCTGGTCCAGCCGACCCAGGCTGGACAGCATCGCGTTGTCCACCCAGTGGTTGCCGGTGAGGGGCTGGAGGACCACGGTCGACTGCTTGGCCCACATCGGCAGCAGACCCGAGCGGTCCAGGGCGGCGACGAGCGCGATCCCCGTGCGGGTGGCCTTGTTCCGGGCCGCCTGGGCGGCGACGGCCTTGCGGGCGGCCACCGGCCCCCGGCGCTCACGCCTGGTGGTCGACACCCTCGCCGTCACCGAGAGGTTGGCGACCGGCGCCTCCCACCCGGGGCGGCGGAGGTTGGCCGGCATCAGAACGTGGAGGCGCCGGCCGGGGGTGCCGTGCTCTAGGTTCCACTGGCCCATGGCCAGGTGGAGGGCGGTCATCAGCACCCTGCTGCTGGGGCCCGACGACGCGGTGTCGACCAGCTGATGGGTGTCGTCGGCCGACAGGCGGACCAGGTGGAAGCCGTAGCCGTCCCGGTCGTCACCCTGGTCGACGGCCAGCCGGGCCGGGCGGGCCAGGCCATCCTTCAGCCGCTCCACCGCCCACTTGCTGTAGCGCACCACGGCCGACGTCGTGGTTGACGCCGGCCGGACGGCGAGCTCGCCACTGCTCAGGAAGTCGAGGGCGGTCACCGCCTCCCCGGCGTAGGCCAGGGCGATGGCCTGCAGCACCCGCAGGGCCCCGAATCCGTCAGCGGCGGCGTGGTTGAGGTTGAGCATGAGGACGTCGCCAGCCGGGTGGCGGGCCAGGCAGAGCTGCACGGGTGGCCACATCGTGACCGGCACGGCCATCGAGTGGAGCTGTTCCCGGGCGGCCTCGAGGTCGTCGTCGTCGCGGCAGGCCAGGATCTCGAGGGGATCGTGGTCGAGCGGATGCTGGGCGAACGCCACTTGTAGTGCCGCCCGGAGGCGGGTCTCGTCGAGCGGACCGGCGACCCGCGCCTCCAGCTGCACCCCCCACGCCGACGCATCGGTCTTGGGCCCAGCGGCCGCGCCGGCCGGGCTGGCCGCGAGCCACTCGCAGTCGAGCTCGCAGCGGTGATCGCCCTGCCGGCCCCGGACGACGCTGACGATGTCCTGGGCCATGCCCACCAGGTTGTGGGCCACCGCCCGCCGCACCGAGTAGCGGGACGGGCCTTGGGGGTGTAGCCCCAGCGGTGACACCAGGTCGACGTGGGCGGCCACGTGGTTGCCCTGGATCACCACGTGGAGGCTGTTGGAGGCCACGTTCTCCCGCAGCGACAGCCGCCCAGGGTGGAACACCCGGCCGATCCCGCTGTCACGGTGGAAGCGCCCGCTCCGGTCGAGGTCACGGAGGATCTCGACCAGACCCGGGTTCCCGCCGGGGGGAGCATCGGCCTCGTCCCGCTCCAGGTGGGACTCCAGGGTGTCCGGCAGGCCGTCGCTCACCTCGTCGTGGGCGCGTCCAGCAGCGCGGCCGCCTTCTCGACCGCCCGGCGGGCCCTGGTCACCCGCTTCTCGGTGCGGGCGGCCTCCTCGTCGCCGTCGACCGCCGCCCGCAGCAGGTCGAGCGAGGCGTCGGCCAGCTCCTCGGCCAGCGCCTCGCACCGGTGCCGCAGGGTCTCGAGGTCGGCCATGACCGGTCGATCCTACGGCCAGTAGGGTCGGCCGCCATGGCCTCCAAGCCCGAAGTCACCATCCCCGACGGCCCGGCGCCGACTGAGCTGGTCCTCGACGACCTCACCGAGGGCACCGGCCCCGAGGCCGCCGCCGGCCAGCAGGTCCACGTCCACTACGTGGGCGTGTCCTGGAGCACCGGCAAGCAGTTCGACGCCTCGTGGGACCGCCGGGCCACCTTCGACTTCAAGCTGGGCGGCGGCCAGGTCATCAAGGGCTGGGACCAGGGTGTGGCCGGCATGAAGGTGGGCGGCCGCCGCCGCCTCACCATCCCGCCCGCCCTCGGCTACGGCGCCCAGGGCGCCGGCGGGGTGATCGCCCCCAACGAGACCCTGGTCTTCGTCGTCGATCTGGTCAGCGTCCGCTAGCCCATGGCCCGGTCGACGCCGGTGGCGCTCGGCCGACGCCACCTGGCGCACGAGTGGGTGTCCTTCGAGGACCCGGCCGAGGCCCGGACCTGGGTGTTCGACCTCACCTTCCTCCTCAGCCGCTGGACCTGCATCTTCGGGCAGGGGTGCCACGGGGTGCTCACCGGGCCGGCCGCCGACCTGGTGCAGGGCTGCTGCAGCTACGGCGCCCACTTCGTCGACGAGGCCGACGAGGCCCAGGTCGCCGCCGCCGCCGCCCGCCTGGGTGCCGACCAGTGGCAGCACCGCGCTCGCGGGCGCCGGGGCGGCACCATCACCACCGACGAGGCGGGCGCCCGGGTCACCCGGATGGTCGACGGCGCCTGCATCTTCCTCAACCGGCCGGGCTTCTCCCGCGGCCCCGGCTGCGCCCTGCACGTGGGCGCCCTCGACGCCGGCGAGCGGCCCCTCGACTGGAAGCCCGACGTCTGCTGGCAGCTGCCGCTGCGCCGGGAGGACGTCGTCGAGGCCGGGAGGGTCACCTCGACCGTGCGCCAGTGGGACCGCGGCGACTGGGGCGAGGGGGGCGCCGAGTTTCACTGGTGGTGCACCGAGTCGCCCGAAGCGTTCGTGGGTGCCGTCCCCGTGTACCAAGGCCTGCGCGACGAGCTGGTCGAGCTCACCACCCCCGCGGCCTACGGCCTGGTGGCCGCCCACTGCGAGGCCCGCCTGGCCCGGGTCAAGCCCCTCCCCCACCCGGCCACCCGCCGACAGACCTGAGGTTCGTTCCCTACAGGAGCAAGCCGGTCGGTGGAGGAGTTCGTCCTGCCGGCCGGTCTGAGGGCGCGGGACGGCGAGGGTGGCGTGGAGATCGTCGATGCCACCGGGGAGCTGGTGGCGGTGGTGCATGATGGCTGGGCCACCGATGCCGGTGCGCCCCTGCCGGGCCTGGCTCCGGTGTCGGTGCGCCTGCTCCCGGCCGAGGGTGCGGGCAGCGCCGAGCGCGCCACCGAGGCTGGGGCGCGATCGACCACGACGACAGTGGCGGTTGAGGTGAGCATCGATCAGGGCTGGTTGGATGACCCGGTGCGTCGTTTCCCGGTGACGGTGGACCCTTCGGTCACCTTCGCTTCCAGCACGTCGAATGCCAAGGACACCATGGTCTTCAGTGCGTACCCGAACGACATCTTCGGTTACTACCCGGAGGTGTGGGCGGCGGTCGACGGGGCCAGCCGGTGCGCAGCTATCTGCAGTTCGCCCAGCGAGTCGACCCAGGCCAAGTGGGCCACGTGGTCCCGGAACGCCGACCACGACGGCCGGCCAGCCGCCCGCTTCAACTCGTGGAGCGGCGTCGTCGGCCCCTGACGAGGATCGACGCAGGATCCTGAACGCGCCGATGGTGCCAGAGCCCGATAGGTCGCCTCGGAGAGGAGCGGGGATCCCCGCACAGGTCGCCGGCAGCGCTCGTCCGCTGGTCCGGGCGCTCGGGGGTCATGCCCGTGCCCTCATGGCGAAGTCTCAGGCGCAACCGACGCCCTCGTTGACGGCGTCGGCGCGTTCGGTCGTTGAGCCGTCGGCCGATCGTCGTCGGACAGCCCGGCGCTGAGACGGGCGAGCCCGGTGCGGACGCGGCTCTTGACGGTCCCTTCGGGCAGTCCGAGCAGCTTGGCCACCTCCCGGTAGCTGTGGTCGCCGAAGTAGGCCAGGGTGATGGCCCGCCGCTCGTCGTCGCCGAGCTGGCTCAGGAGCTGCCAGGCGTCGTCACCGGCGAGCCGGCTCAAGGCGACGTCCTCGACCGGGGTGGCCGGGCTGCGGGGCCGGCGATGATCGGTGACCTCTCGGGCTCGGCGGGCGCCGTCGGACCGAAGCAGGTCGACCGCTCGGCCTTGGGCCTGTACCCGCAGGAAGGCCCGCAGGGTGCCCCTCTCAGGGTCGAAGCGCTCCGGCCGGCGCCACAGCCCGAGGAACACGTCCTGGGTGACGTCGCCGGCCCGGTCGCCGCACACGCGTCGGGCCACCGCGTGCACGCTGGTGCCGTGGCGGCTGTACGCCTCGGCTAACGCGTCGTGGGAACCGGTGGCGATGCTGATCACCAGCCGGCCGTCGGAGAACTGGTCGATACCATCCCGCTCACCGCTCGGAAGGACTCGGTCGATTGAGCCTGGGCGGGGTTCCCGCTCGGTGGCGGCCGGCTCGTCCAGGTCGGTCACTGGTCGTCGGAGTACGGGATGGGGTGGTCGCCACCGAGCTCGGAGAAGCGTTCGTTCAACGCGGCGGCGATCACGTCGCTGTCGTGAGGGGTGAGGATCAGCGCCCCGTACAGGTAGGCCTCCACCTCAAGTGCGGTGCGAAGCCCACCCAGCTCGAAGTACCGGAACCACAGCTCGCCCAGGGACAGCCCGACATCGAGACGACCCTGTTCGAGCACCTCGAGGTGCCGGCTCATGGTTTGCTCCCGGTCAGAGGAACCTGCCGTTGGGTGGAAGCCGTGATCTCGGTCGCCTGGCACCGAAGCCGGATGTGGGCCTGACGCGCGGAGCGGAGAAGGGTGGCGTAGGCCACCTCGGCCGATACCCCTTGGCGGGCCATGACCACGCCTTGGGCTTGAGCGATCAGCTCGCGCCCGCCGAGGGCAGCCTGGAGCCGGGAGGCCTGTGCGGCGGCGACTTCTGCGTTGGCAACGATGTGTGATGCCTGGGTGGCGAACAGCGCCGCGAGCTCCTGCTCGGGCGGCCCGAACGCCCGCTCGGCCCGTGAGTAGATGTTGAGGGCTCCGACCGATCGGCCGGCGGTGGCCATCAGTGGCGTTGACAGGATGCTGCCGATCCCGCCAGCCCGTGCACGCGGCACGGACTCAGGCCACCGCGCTTCCTCGCCCACCGACTCCACATGGAACCAATGTCCCTCCCCGGCGGCGGCCAAACACGGGCCCTGCCCGGTGGCGTACTGGTCGCGGTCCATCTGCGCCACCGTGTCGTCGGTCGCACCACCGTCCCCAGCCGGCCACGATGAGCAAGCGTCACGCTGGCACCGTCGGCCCCGCCGACCGTTGCCTGCGCCAGCGCGGTGTCCAGCTCCAGAGCGGCGTCGACCACCTCATCTCCGTCGCCCATGGCGACCACTCGGCCACCCTCGACTGTTGCTTCAGCGGCAGCGGCGTTCCCGATCGTGGAGCTGTCGCCGGCCGGCTGCTCGGAGCCCGAGGGCACGAGGCTCGGGTCGGACGGCTCGAACTCGACGAGTCCGGCAAGCTCACCCTGCACTCGCCCACCCGCTGGCCATGGGCCGAACGCTTCAACGCATCGCTCACCAACCTCCGCGCCCTCATCCTCCTCAGCTGACAGAGAGCACCGA
>JBBSKY010000009.1:0-57722 GCA_038255915.1 Acidimicrobiales bacterium
CGCTGGTGCTGGCCAGGACGAAGCGGGCCCCCTTGGCCTTGGCCAGCCCGAGGCAGTTGGCCGTGCCCAGGGCGCCGACCTTCATGATCTTGATGGGGATCTGGTCGAAGTCGTCCGGCGAGGCCGGGCTGGCCAGGTGCACCACCCCGTCGACGGGTCCGGCGACCTCCAGGTGCTCGGTGACGTCCTGCTCGAAAAAGGCGAACCGCGGTTCCGGCCGCAGCAGGTCGACGTTGGCCTGCTGGCCCGTGATCATGTTGTCGTAGCCGACCACCTCGTCGCCCCGGCTGAGGAGGGCCTCGCACAGGTGGCTGCCGAGGAACCCGGCGGCGCCGGTGACGACGACCCGCATCAGCTGACGCGCCCGACGCCGGTGTAGGCGAAGCCCTGGCGGCGCACAGAGGCGGGGTCGAGGAGGTTGCGGGCGTCGACCAGGGCGGCGCCGGTCATGGCCGCCCGGCACTTGCCGAAGTCGAGCCAGCGGAACTCGTCCCACTCGGTCAGCACCACGACCACCGCCGCCCCCTCGCAGGCTGCGTACGCGTCGGCGCACACCTCCATGCCCGGCAGGGGGCCGGCCACCGTCGGGTCGTAGGCCCGCACCACCGCGCCCTGGTCGGTGAGTCGGCGGATGACGTCGAGGGCGGGCGAGTCGCGCCGGTCGTCGGTGCGGGCCTTGAACGTGAGGCCCCACGCCGCCACCGTCACGCCGTCGAGCGAGCCGCCAGCGGCGGCCACCACCTTGGCCGTGATTCGCTCCTTCTGCTCCTCGTTGACGGCGATCACGCCCTTCAGCAGGCCGAAGTCGTAGCCGGCATCCTCGGCGATGCGCACCAGGGCGTGGGTGTCCTTGGGGAAGCACGACCCGCCCCAGCCGGGGCCGGGACGGAGGAACTCGAAGCCGATGCGCTTGTCGTAGCCCATGCCGAGGACGACCTCGCGCACGTCGGCCCCCACGGCCTCACAGACGTTGGCGATGGCGTTGACGAAGCTGATCTTGGTGGCCAGGAAGGCGTTGGAGGCGTACTTGATCGTCTCCGCGCTGGCCGGGTCGGTGATGAGCAGCGGCGCCTTGATCGACTCATACAGCTCGGCCACGCGGATGGCGGCGGCGTGGTCCTCGCAGCCGATCACGATGCGGTCGGGGTGGAAGCAGTCGTGCACCGCCGAGCCCTCGCGGAGGAACTCGGGGTTGGAGACGACGCTGACGTCGCTGCGGGCCAGCGCCCGCTCGACCACGATCGTGGACCCGACGGGGACGGTCGACTTGTTGATGACCACCGACTGCGAGCGCAGGGAGCCGGCGATCTCCTCGGCCGCCGCCTCGATGTGGCTCAGGTCGGCGGCACCGTCGCTGCCCTGGGGGGTCTGCACACAGAGGAACACGAAGTCGGCCTCGGCGGCGGCGGCGGCGCCCACGGTGAAGCGCAGCCGCCCCCCGTCGACCCCCTCGCGCACCAGCTCGAGGAGGCCCAGCTCGACGATCGGGATCTCGCCGCTGTTCAACAGCTCGATCTTCGCGGGGTCGATGTCGGCACAGTTGACGCGATGGCCGACGTGGGCCAGGAACGCGCCGGTGGTGAGGCCGACGTAGCCGGTTCCGATGATGGCGACATCAGCCATGGGTGAGCTCCTTGACGAGGCGGGTGAGCGGATCGCGGAAGTCGGGCAGCGGGTCCATCCCGATGCCCCGCAGGGCGGCGCAGTCGAGCACGCTGTAGGAGGGTCGGGGGGCCGGTCGGGCGGGCACCAGGTCGGACGTGGCGATGGGCCGCACCCGTTCGGGGTCGTGGCCGGCCGCGGCCAGGACCTCCCGGACGAAGCCGTACCAGCTGGTGGGGCCGTCGTTGGTGGCGTGGAAGGTGCCGGGCAGCCGGGCCACCCCGAGGCGGCGGAGGAGGGGGGCCAGGTCGGAGGTGAAGGTCGGGTTGCCCACCTGGTCGTCGACGAAGGCCAGCTCGCGGCCGGGCTCGGCGGCCAGCCGCAGGGCCGTCTTCACCACGTTGGGCCCAGCGGCCCCGCACAGCCACGACGTGCGCACGATCGCCGCTCCCGGGCAGCCCGTGAGGACCTCGCGCTCGCCGGCCAGTTTCGACCGGCCGTAGACCGAGCGGGGCCCCGTCTCATCCCACTCGTGGTAGGGCCGGTTGGCGTCGCCGGCGAACACGTAGTCGGTGCTCACCGCGACGAGGTGGCTGCCGGCCAGGCGGCACGCCTCGGCCACGTGACGGCTGGCCAGGGCGTTGACGCGTTGTGCCCTCGCGGGCTCGCCCTCGCAGCCGTCGACATCGGTCCAGGCTGCGCAGTGGAACACCACGTCGGGACGCAGCTCCAGCACGGCTCCGAGCATCAGGTCGCGCCGGGTGACGTCCAGCCGGTCCCGCCCCGTGGCGGTGACCTCGTCGCCGGCCTCGGCCAGCACGCGGTGGAGGTCGGAGCCGAGCTGCCCCCCGGCGCCGGTGAGCAGGACCCGCATCAGCCGGCGGCCGGCGGGACGGTCGGCTCGGCCTTGAGGGGCTCCCACCACCAGCGGTTGTCGCGGTACCAGCGCACGGTCGCCTCGAGCGCCTCGTCGAGGGTGCGGCGGCGCTGCCAGCCGAGGGCGGTGACCTTGCCGATGTCCACCGAGTAGCGGCGGTCGTGGCCCAGTCGGTCCTCCACGTAGCGAACGGCCGAGTCGTCGCGCCCGGTGAGGGCCAGGAGCTTGTCGGTGAGGGCCCGGTTCGGCGTCTCGTTGCCGGCCCCGACGTTGTAGATCTCGCCCGCCACCCCCCGGGCCACCACCAGGGACACCGCCGCGCAGTGATCGTCGACGTAGAGCCAGTCACGCTCGTTCAACCCGTCGCCGTACAGCGGGACGGTGCCACCGTCGAGCAGGTTGGCGGTGAACAGGGGGATGACCTTCTCGGGGAACTGGTAGGGCCCGAAGTTGTTGGTGCAGCGGGTGACGACCACCGGCAGGCCGTGGGTGGCGTGGTGGGAGAGGGCGATGAGGTCGGACCCGGCCTTGGACGCCGAGTAGGGCGATCGGGGGTCCAGGGCGTCCGCCTCCGTTGAGCTGCCCTCAGCCACCGAGCCGTAGACCTCGTCGGTGCCGATGTGCACCACCTTGGCCACGCCCGCCCGCCGGGCCGCCTCCATGACGTGGTTGGTGCCCACGCAGTTGGTCTGGACGAAGTCGTGGCTGCCCCCGATGGACCGGTCGACGTGGGTCTCCGCCGCGAAGTGGACCACCACCTCGTGCCCGGCCATCACCTCCTGAAGGGTGCCGAGGTCGCAGATGTCGCCCTTCACGAAGTCGACCCGGGGGTTCGGGACCAGGTCGTGGAGGGTGGACAGGTTCCCGGCGTAGGTGAGGGCGTCGAGGATGGTGACCTGGTCGTCGCTGGCACCGAGCACGTGCCGCACGTAGTTGGAGCCGATGAAGCCGGCCCCACCGGTGACGAGCTGCCGCATGCGGCTCAGGCTACCGGCGGACGGCTCCCGGCCAGCCGCCGCAGGTGGTCCCCGTAGCGCGACGGGCCCATGCCGGCCGCCCCCGCCGCCAGCGAGGCGGCGTCCAGCCAGCCCTGGCGGAACGCGATCTCCTCGAGACAGGCGATCTGCTCGCCTTGGCGCTGCTCGAGCACCTGGACGTAGGTCGCGGCGTCGAGGAGGCTGTCGTGGGTGCCCGTGTCGAGCCACGCCATGCCCCGCCCGAAGCCCACCAGCCGGGCACGGCCCTCGGCGACGTAGGTGAGGTTCAGGTCCGTGATCTCGATCTCGTGGCGGTGCGACGGCTGCAGGCCGGCGGCCCGATCGGACACCGTCCCGTCGTACATGTAGACCCCCGTGATGGCCAGGCGGGAGCGGGGCGCAGCCGGCTTCTCCTCGATCGAGGTGATCCGGCCCTCGGCGTCGATCTCGGCCACCCCGTAGCGCTCGGGGTCGGCGACGGTGTAGCCGAAGAGCGTGCAGCCGTGCTGCGAGCCGCCGGCGGCGGCGGGGTCGAGGGCGGCCACCTCGGCCTGCAGGGTGGCCGAGAGCTGGTGGCCGTGGAAGATGTTGTCGCCCAGGACCAGGCAGACGGGCTGGCCGCCCAGGAAGGCGCGGCCGACCAGGAAGGCGTCGGCCAAGCCCCGGGGCTCGGCCTGCTCGGCGTAGGACAGGGCGATGCCAAAGGCGCTGCCGTCGCCCAGCAGGCGTTCAAACAGGGGCAGGTCGTGCGGGGTGGAGATGAGCAGCACGTCCCGAACGCCGGCCAGCATCAGGACCGACAGGGGGTAGTACACCATCGGCTTGTCGTAGACCGGCAGCAGCTGCTTGCTGACCGCTTTGGTGGCCGGGTGGAGGCGGGTCCCGCTGCCTCCCGCCAGGACGATGCCCTTCACGACGGCCGTCTCATGCAGGGGTCCTCATGCGCAGAGGCCTAGCAGGCGACGGAGGGGTCGGATCCCTGCGGTGGGTCGGTGCCGGGCGTGGTCAGCGGGGCCACCGGGGCGGTGCGGGGGGTGGTGGTGGCCGGGGCCTTGGGGTTCACCACCTGGTCGAAGCTACGGCCGAGGAGCACAACGACCTCGCCCGCCTTCACCGTCCGGTCGGCCACGAGCTCCACATCCCCCCCGAGGTAGCCCCCCACGGCCTGGGCGGCGGACTCGCCGCCGGCCCGGTAGCGGACCTCGGTCGTCGTCGCCGCCTGGCCGTTGCCCCCGCTCGAGGCCCGGACCCCGAGGCGCTGCAGCTCACCCTGGACCTGGACCACCAGCCCGTCCCGGCCGGAGCCGTTGTAGAGCACCACGTCGGTGCCGGTGGGGATGACGGCGCCCGTCGCCCCGCGCCGGGTGGCTCCGGTGGGCCCGGGCAGCTTCACGCCGAAGGCACCGAGCACCTCGGCGGCCTTCGTCGGGTTCAGCCGTAGCACGTCGGCACCGTCGACCTTCACCGGGTCCCCTGTGAGGGCGACAAAGGCCAGCCTCCCGTCATTCAGGTCGCGCAGCTGGCTGGCCAGGCTCTTCATGTCCCCCACGCCGAAGGCGCCGTCCACCTTCACGTTGTCGATGCCGGCCTCGATGAGCTTGGAGGCGGTGACCGGGTTGGTCAGGCCGTCGGCCACCGACTTGCGCAGGACCCGCTTGATGAAGTCCTGCTGGCGCTTGATGCGGCCGAGGTCACCGGTGCCCTCGGACTGCCAGCCCTTGGCGGTCTTGAACTCGTAGTGGCGGGAGCGCACGTAGGCCAGGGCGGCCGGGCCGTCGAGCTGCACGCACCCGGTGCTGTTCACGCCGAGCCCGCTGAACTCGTCACGGGCCGGGAACGGGAAGTGGACCTTCACGCCGCCGATGGCGTTGACGACCTCGCGGAAGCCGCTGAAGTCGATCTCGATGTAGTGGTTGATGGTGATCCCGAAGTTGCTCTTGATCGTGCGGACGAGCCGGTCAGGATCGGCCTGGTTCGGTTCGCCCTTCTTGGCGAAGGCCTCGTTGATGCGGCCCTTGCCGCCTCCCTCGATGTCGACGTAGAGGTCGCGGGCGATCGACAGGACGGTGGCCCGGTCGTTCTTCGGGTCGAGGCGCATGACCATCATCGTGTCGCTGCGCTGGCTGTCGCCGACCTCCTTGGCCCCGAACGCCTTCTTGTCCTTGGCGTCCTTGGCAAAGGCCCGCGAGTCGTTGCCCACCACCAGGATGTTGACGGGCTCGCCCTTGGCCACCTTGGTGAGGGGAGCGTTCTTGCCCCTGTTGAGGCTGTTGATCTTCTCGAGGCGACTGTTCTGGATGACGGCGTAGGCCACCCCCGCCCCGACCAGCAGGACCGCAGCGGCGAGGACGACGGTGAAGCCGACGGCGATCCGGTGGCGGAGGGGGTGGCGGCGGGGCGGCCGCTCCTGCACGACCTCCCGTGGCTCCTCATCCGGCCGCAGCAGGCTCATCGTCGATGTCCCTGCGACGGGCTGACGGTTTCGACCAGGGCGATCCGGGTAGGAGCCCCAGGCGCAGCAGGGTGTCGGACGGCCTGGCCCGAAGCCACCTGCTCGTCGTTCAGCTCCGCGCCCATCCGACTGGATCGTAGAGGAAGGCGGGCCGAAGGCGAGGGTCGGCCAGCGCCGCGGGAGGTCGGCTCAGTCCGCCCGGACGTGCACCACGTCGCCGGCGTGGACCACCCGGGCGCCGGTCGTCGTCGCCACCTCCAAGGCACCCGTGGCGGTGATGCCCGCGGCCCGCCCGGCCAGCGTGCCTTCGGCCAGCTGCACCTCCACCGGGTGTCCGAGGGTGGCGCAGCGAGCCCGATAGGCGTTGAGGACCTCGCCCTCCGGCCTGAGGAGCCAGCCGGTGAGACCGTCGAGCAGGGCGTCGAGGAGGACGGACGGCCCGGGCGGGCCGGACGGCCCGTCGGAGAGAGCGGCGACCTGGTCCGCCAGGTCGGGCGGACGGGCCGCGGGTGGCCAGCCCAGGTTGCAGCCGATGCCGACGACGACGGTGGGGCTGCCCGCCTCGGTCTCGGCCAGCAGCCCGGCCAGCTTGCGGTCCCCCACCAGCAGGTCGTTCGGCCACTTGAGGGTGACCTCCAGGCCGCTCAGCCGGGCGCAGGCGTCGGCTGCGGCCAGGGCCACCCGGGCCATGACGAGGAACGGCACGTCCTCGACCGGCAGCAGGATCGACGCCAGAAGGCTGCTGCCCGGGGGCGCCTCCCACGTGCGCCCGAGGCGCCCCCTGCCGGCGGTCTGGTAGCCCGCCCACAGCACCCGGCCGGGGCCGGCGCCGCTGCGGGCCAGGGCGGCCAGGTCGGCGTTGGTCGAGCCCGTCTCGGCCACGTAGTGGACATCCCACGGCACAGACCACGAACATACGGCGGCCATGCCCCTGTTCTCGAAGGTCCTGATCGCCAACCGGGGGGAGATCGCCGTGCGGGTCATCCGCACCTGCCGGGAGCTCGGGATCGGAACCGTGGCGGTCTACTCCGACCTCGACCGGGGCGCCCTGCACGTGCGACTGGCCGACGAGGCCTACGCCCTCGGGGGCAGGACCGCCGCCGAGAGCTACCTCGACACCGAGGCGATCCTCCGGGTGGTCGAGCGGTGCGGGGCCGACGCCGTGCACCCCGGCTATGGCTTCTTCTCCGAGAGCACCGAGTTCTCCCGGGCCGTCGCCGCCGCCGGGGCCGCCTTCGTCGGCCCTCCGCCCGAGGCCATCGAGATCATGGGCGACAAGGTCTCCTCTCGGGTGGCCGCGGCCCGGGCCGGCGTGCGGTGCGTGCCGGGCACCACCCGGTTCCTCGAGGGCGCCGACGAGGTCGTGGCCTTCGGCGACACCCACGGATGGCCGGTGGCCATCAAGGCCGCCTTCGGCGGCGGCGGCCGGGGGATGCGGGTCGTGGGCTCGGCCGGGGAGGCAGCCGAGGCCCTCGAGTCGGCCCGCAACGAGGCCCGCAAGGGCTTCGGCCGCGACGAGTGCTACGTCGAGCGCTACCTGACCTGGCCCCGCCACATCGAGATGCAGGTGTTCGCCGACACCCACGGGAACACCATCTGGCTGGGCGAGCGCGACTGCTCGGCCCAGCGCCGGCACCAGAAGCTGCTGGAGGAGTCGCCCGCCGCCCACTTCCCCGACGAGGTGCGCCAGGCCATGGGGGCGGCCTCGGTGCAGGTGGCCGAGGCCTGCGGCTACCTCAACGCCGGCACCGTCGAGTTCCTGTTCCAGGACGGCCAGTTCTTCTTCCTGGAGATGAACACCCGTCTCCAGGTCGAGCACCCGGTGACCGAGCTGGTGACGGGTCTCGACCTGGTCGAGTGGCAGCTGCGGGTGGCCGCAGGCGAGCCGCTGCCCCTCTCCCAGGACGAGGTCTCCGCCCGCCGCCGGGGCCACGCCATCGAGGTGCGGATCAACGCCGAGGACCCGGCCGGCGGCCGCTTCGTCCCCTCCCCCGGCCCGCTCACCCGCTTCCGCCGCCCGGACGGCCCCTGGGTCCGGGTCGACGCCGGCTACGACGAGGGCGACGAGGTCAGCCAGTTCTACGACAACCTGGTGGCCAAGCTGGTGTGCTGGGGCGAGGATCGGCCAACGGCCATCCGCCGCACCCTGCGGGCCCTGGCCGAGACCGAGGTCGAGGGTTTGAAGACCACGATCCCCGCCGCGGTGGCCATCCTCGAGTCCGCCGACTTCCAGGCCGGCGAGCACTCGACGAGATGGGTGGAGGACCGCCTCGACCTCTCCGGGCTGGTCACCGGTCCCCCGGCCCCGGTAGCCGAGGTCGGGGGCGACGGCGGGCCCAAGGTCGAGCGCGACGTCGACGTCGAGGTCGACGGCCGCCGCTTCAAGGTGCGCCTGTGGGTGCCCGAGCAGCCGGGGGGCCCCGCCCCCGGGGCTCGGCCCCGCCCGAAGCGCCCGGCCGGCGCCTCGGCCGGAGCGGCTGGCAGCGGCACCGTCACCGTCCCCATGCAGGGCACGATCGTGCGGGTTGACGTCGCCGTCGGCGACCAGGTGGCGGTGGGCCAGACCCTGTGCGTCCTGGAGGCCATGAAGATGGAGAACACCGTCGCCGCCGACGTGGCCGGCAGGGTCACCGAGGTCCGGGTGGCCGCCGGCGCCGCGGTCGGCGCCGGCGACGTCCTCGTGGTCATCGAGCCCGGCGGGAGCTGAGAGACGCCGTCTCTACAGTTCACGGTCTCTCGACGGACCGGTGCGCGTTGTCCTCGAATGCCGGACGAAGCTCGGGCGGAAGATGGTCGACACCGGCTTCCCCCCTGAGCACGCTGTTCGCGGTCGAGACAACCGACGCTATGTCCGCCTCCACAACCCGCCGACGCTCGGCCGGCACCCCCTCCATCGCGTGCCGAATCAGCGCGCGCAACAACTCGGCTCGTTGACCGTCGGACAACCCCTCATCGTCGCGCAGCATGTCTCGGCATAGCTGGGCTGCCTCACCCACGCTTCCCACCTGCCCAAGCTTGGAAGCGAGATCGCTTTGTGACGACTGGGCTCCCAGATGGTCCAAGCCGAGTACACGAACCTCGTCGGCTACCACCTCCGCAAGACGCATCACCGCCTCACCAGCACGGCTCGACTGGTCAAGCCAGAAGGCATGACTTCGGCGCGCCATCAGAGTGTCCGGATGAGCCCAACCGAGAACACGAACCCGGTCGGCGATCACATCCGATAGGTGCAGCACGGCCTCACCAGCATCCCCCGACTCCCCCAGAACGTGTGCGTAGTTGTGTCGGGAGATAAGAGTATGGGGATGGTCCGAGCCGAGAACACGAACCTGGTCGGCAACCACCTCCGCAAGAATTTTCGCCGACTCTCCAGCAAACCCCGACTCGCCCAGCCAGAAGGCGTGATTGTGGCGCGACATCAGCGTGTCTGGATGGTCCGAACCGAGAACGCTAACCCGATCGTCGACCACCTCCGCAAGTATCTTCGCAGCCTCACCTGCACGCCAGCACTCCCCCATCCAGTCGCCGTAATTTTGCCTCGACGAGAGGGTGTCCGGATGATCTGAACCGAGAACACGAACCCGATCGGCAACTACGTCCGCAAAGAGTCTGGCGGCCTTACCAGCAAGACCCGACTCCCCCACCCAGAAGGCGTGATTGTGACGCGAGTCCAGGGTGTCCCGATGATCCGAACCGAAGACTCGTGTGCGGGCGACGATGACTCCCTCGATGGTCCTAAGCGCCTCGCTGTAGCGCCCCGACCTCGACAGCCAGTAAGCGAGCCGGTCGCCGACCGTGAGCATCACGGGGCTGTCGTCGGATGTTGCGGAAGTTGCCAGCTCGGCTAAGCGCTCTGCGGCTGAAGCGGGTTGGTTCTCTCCGTCCCAACCTGCGGCCACCAGGCCCAGCGGCACAGCAGCATCGGACTCGACGGCGGCATCGGCCACCAGCCCAAGCAAGTGGTCGAGGGCGTCCTCCGGCATCCACTCGGCATTTTCCAGAGCTGGCACGATCGTCGCTGTGACGAGCGGATCATGCTGGATCCCTCGAGCCGCAGCGGCCTTGACTGCCGCCTCGGCGCCGCCTCGCGCCGCCGCGATCACGACCTCCAGGATTGCGCCTGAACGACGATCACCGATCCCGTTGCCGGCCACCCAGAGGCGCGCCTCGGCCAACAGGTCGTCTGTATCGCCGCGGTCGTAGCCACTATCGGGTCGACGCGGGCCGTCGAGGACAAACGTAGCGGCCAGATGCGCCTCGGCTACAGAGCAGGCGCGTGCCCCGGCCAGGGAACGTCGTCTCTCGTTCGGGCCGAACCAGGTCCTCAGAGCCGCGACAAGGAAGCGAAGCGGCCCGACCTCGGTCGAGCGGTACTGGAAATGATGGCGAAGCATGGGCTCGCGAAGGCGGTACCAGGTCATGCGCTGATCCGTTCCGGGTCGCTTCTCCGCCCGCACCCAGCGGGTCTCGGTTAGGCGGTTGAGAGTCTTGCCGGCTGTGGTCTCGTTGATACCGGTCCAGGCAGCCAACTCCTTCACCGTGGCCGTTTCTGGCCCGCGACCGAGCTCAGTCACGAGCCGCTGCTCGTTATCTGGCAGCTCCCACAGGCGCTGCTGGTAGTAGGGCACCAGCCCTTCGAGTAGCTGTTGCACGGTCGGCACCAGCTCGTCGAGCCTGGTGGCCGATGCGCAGTCGCCGAGGATCACCCACAGGCGGGGAGATCCGCAGGACAGGGCGTGCAGGGCCGCCAGCCGGGCCTCGCCCGTCTCGCTGTCGAGCAGCGCTGTAAGGGCGTTGTCGCCCCGGCTTTCGGCCAGCTGTCGGAGCAGCTGACGGCCCTGGGCGACGTCGAGATCGTCGAGGTGCTCGACGGCGAACGAGCCGAACCAGGGCTCGCTACGCGAGCCGACGGCCCGGAACAGCAGGGGCGATGACGCCAGCAAGACCACCGACCGAGAGGTCTCCACCCAAGCCCGGAGCTGCTGTTGCCCCGCGGTGCCCATGGCCGTGAACAGCCGGTCGAGGTTTTCGATCACCGCGACCATGGCACGATCGCCGAGCTCCTCTTCGATGGCACGCTCCACGGCCAGCGGGTCACGGCGGGCACGCGGCGCCGCCAGCAACGGGTCACCTGGACAGAGGCTTCGTAACAGCTCCAAGAGGAGGTCGCCGTAGCTTGCTACTCCTACCGCGTCCTCAGCGATCTTGGCCACCGCCAGCCTGCCCACCAGTGCCGGATCCTGTCGGAGGCGGTGGAGCGCCACCTCGATCACATGGCTCTTGCCAGAACCGCGGGGGCCCACCAGCAGCGTGTGGGAACGGTTCTTCGTCGTCGCCGCCGCTCGAAGGCGTTGGTGCACCGCATTGAGAACGTCGTCCCGGCCAACGGTGCGAGCATCGAGGTCGGCCGCCGACTCGCGCGATGGGGTGTACGGCCGGAGGGTGGATGTCACGGCAGGTGGCGCATCGCTCGCCAGGCCCGGCGCAGCAGGTCGCTCGAGAACCCGTAGGCGGGTGGGAGGTGGCCCGGGACCACGCCCAGGTAGTGGTCGGCGGCGATCGCCTCAACTACTTGGGTGAGGGCGTCCCGGGTGGGGCGGGGGTCGAGCTCGACAGCTCCGACGAGACGGGCCAGCTCGTCCACTGTGCGTGTCTCGCCATCGGAAGCGAGATCGAGGATCGCCGGCGTCACCGGCGCATCCGGTCCGTAGTAGTACATCGACCGGGGCGAGGTCACCATCGAGGTCGTCCAGAAGTGGACGGCCCACTGGTCCGCCGATGGCGAGTCCGGCACCATCGCCGACCGCCTCGCCACCTCCACCACCCGCACGATTCCCGTCCAGGAGATCCAGGCCATCATCACCGGCTGAGCCCGTGGCAACAGCCGTCGGGGCGGGCGCACAGCGCCCGTTGACGATCAACGGCGTTGGCGGGCCACCAGATCGGAGATCGTTCCGGCCGCCTCGACGGGCTGCGGCGCCGCCTGCTTCGGCCGCTGGGCCGGCGTGACGACACCCTCTCGGATCAGGCGGTCGATCGTCCGCCCCCCCTCCATGGGCAGGACTCGGGCGATGGCCCGTCCCCGATCGGTGACCACGACCTCCTCGCCCGCCTGGACTCGCTCGAGGTAGCGGCTGAGACGATCCCGCAGCTCCCGGACGCCGACCTGGCTCATGTGGCCACTTTACCGTGGTGGATGACGCCACTCGTCGCCCCCGGCCCTCACCGAGGATGGCGACCTGTTGGCGCCGAGCCGGCGGAGTCAGGTTGGATCACAGCCGGAGGCGCTCCACGATCCGGGTGGGCGACTCGGCCAGCGACGCGTTGAGGAGCTGGCGGTCGGCGCTGACCAGGGGAACGCCCAGTCCCCGGGCGGCGGCGGCCCAGGCGGCGTCGTAGAACGTCAGGCGGTGCTCGGCGGCCAGCGTGGCGGCGTCGTGCAGCCATTCGGCGCAGAGGACGAGCGGGACACCGCAGAGGGCCAGGAGATCGTCGAGCTGCTCGGCGACGTCGACGGCCGACCACCGAAGCGACCTCACCAGGACGTTGCCGACCTCGTACACCCCGAGGTCGAGGATGCGGGCATCGACCGTCCCGGCGATCTGGGCGGAACGGAGCGAACGGGCGGCCTCAAGCTCGGCCTCCCCGTTGCCGTGGAACCACTTGATCAGCACCGAGGTGTCGACCAGCAGCGTGCTCAACGGGCGTCTCGCTCGGCCCTGACCACGTCGGCCGCCTCGAAGGATCCGGCGGAGGCGAAGCGCGCCTCCGAGCGGGTGATCGCTTCGGCCATGGCCTGGGTGTCGCGTCGGGCCAGGGCCCGCTCGGCCGCCTCGGCCAGCAGGGCGCTCCGGCTCATCGCGCGGCGGCGGGCCTCGTCGTCGATCCTCGTGAGGAGCTCTTCGGGCAGCGACACCATAACCTTGGACATACCGCAGGATATCCCACGGTGCTGCCGCTGTCGGCCGCCTCGGCCACCTCCTCCGAGAGGGCGGGTCGGACCAGGAGCGGCTCGACGCTGTCGTTGACCCGGCGGGGCGAAGGGCCCACCCTGGGTCAGGCAAGCTCAGCGGCGGGCCGGGTCACGGCCGGCGTGCAGCGCCACGACGAGGCCGGCGAGCGCCAGCAGCCACCAGCGGTCGTGGTGCGGGCCGGCGAGGAAGGAGGGCAGCTCGGGGAGCTTGGAGGACAGCCCCGTCACCATCGCCGGGCCGAGCACGCCGGCCGTGACGGCGGGGGCGCCGGCGGCCCGCTCGCCCCGCCGGGCGGAGATCAACCCGACGGCGAGGGCCGTCGCTGCAGCTGCGGCAGCCTCTGGCCAGCGATCGCCGACCTGGGGCGGCAGGCCCGGTCCGATCGCCACCGCCGCCAGCAGCCCGCCGAAGCCCACGGCGGCCATCAGCGCCACGGCGCACACCCGTACCCCGGTCCGCAGCGGTGTTCCGGCCGGCGTGGAGGCCAGCAGCTCGGCCGCCGGGTCGTCGACGGCCCAACCGAGGGCGGCGCCGCTGACGAGGCCCGCCAGCACGAGCGGGGCGAAGAGGTTGTCGCCGCGCCAGCCGAGGGTGATGAGGGCGGGGAGGGCGGCAAGCCCCACGGTCAGGCTGACGAAGCCGGGGCGGGCCAGCCGTGCCGTCGGAACCAGGAGGGTGCGCCTGGCCCCCCGGCCGCGGGTGGTCGGTGCGGCGCCGCGCCGGGTCAGCACGAGCCGGCATCCTGGCTGACGACCTGGTCGAACGGGCCCGCCGGCGGGAGGCCCAGCTCGGCCAGCAGCGCATCGGTGCCGGTGCCCAGGTCGCGCCACCGGTCCCAGCCGCGGTGCACCGCGGAGGTGACCTCGGCCGCCGGCCGGCCGAGGAGGGCCCGGGCGGCGGCGAGGTCCTGGGCCGACCACACCACCGGCGCCGTCTCACAGCTGGTCGGCCAGGCGAAGCCCCGGTCGAAGGCATCGGCGCTGGCGGGGATCGCCCCTCGCTGGCCCCGACGTCCGGCGGTGGCCAGCTCGACGGCAGCTTCGGGGTCCAGGCCCCGAGCGGCGAGCCACAGGGCAACGACCCCACGGGCCTGGCCCGCCACCACGAGCGGGCGCGGGCCGGAGCCTCGGTCGCCGGGCTGCTCGGCTCCCGGGGCGACGGGCAGGCCGAGGGTGGAGAGGGCGACGAGGACCCTGGTGGCGACGACATCATCCCCGAGCGCGTTGAAGGGCAGGTCCACCTCGCCGGGACCGGCGCTCGGGATGCCCTGGGGAAGTCGCCTGGCCACCTCGGGTGGGAGGTCGGCTACCGCTCCCCCGAACCTCTGGCGCAGGGTCACGGAGCCCCCGGGGGGCAGCGAGGCGGCCACGGGCGCCACCTCGGCGGCCACCCGGTCGCGCAGCTCGCCGTAGCCGACGTAGGAGCAGACGCGGACGGCGGCGCCGGCATCGGCGCAGGTCTGGTGGGCGGCCGGGCGGGCCACCAGGTCGGCGATGCGTTCGGCGGCGGCCGGCGGCATCGGGCGGGTGACCATCACGGCCGCGACCGCAGCGACGACGACCCCCAGAGCGCCGACGGCCCGGGGCCGGCCCAGGGGCGGGCCTCCCTCGAGGTCCTCGCCCCGAGCGGAGCGGGCCAGTGCCACGGCGGCGACAACGGTCGTCAGGCCGAGCAGCCACGCCAGGTACCACCAGGCTGGGCGGCGCTGGAAGATCTCAGGGCCCACCTTCGGGAAGGTCGAGAGCTGGGCCCAGGGCGTCCAGCCCCGGCCGTCGGCGCCCAACATCCACATGGAGAGGACCCCGACGGCGACGACGGCGACGATCGGGGCCAGGCGCCAGTCCACCCATCGCCCCACCGCCACGCCGAGGACCACGCCACCCCCGCCGAGGACCAGCGCGGCGAGGAGCCCGGCGACGACATCAGGGTCGGCGGGCCCGTAGACCTGATCGCCGAGCACGGCCACCGACCCCACGAACAGGGCTATGAAGGTGGCCAGGGCCACGACCGGCACGGCACCGGTCGACAGCAGGGCCAGCGTCCGGGTGGACCTGTCGGCCGGGCAGGACACGAACAGCTCTTCAGCGCCGTCGTGGCGGGCTCGGGTGGTGGCGGCGTGGGCACCCACCACGGACATCCCCACCAGCGGGTGGCACGTGAACAGCAGCTGCTGGGTGACCTCGGCCCACAGCGAGTGGTCCTCACGCACGTAGATCACGGCGAAGGCCAGGAGGAGCCACAGCTGGAGGCCGATCCCGAGGGCGAGCCACGGGCTGCAGGCCAGCTCGCGAGCCTCGACCCGCCCGAGGGCGGCGACCACCCGCCATCGGGAGGGAGGGCCGGCTTCGGCCCCGGGGGCGTCGGACGACGCCGTGGACCGGTCGGCCACCAGCACCTGACCGCCGTCCCAGGCCCGCTCGGCCAGCGGCCGGCGCCGGGCCACCACCAGGAGCAGGAGGCTCAGCGGGGCGACCGCTCCGGCGAGGGCGGCGACAACGGCGACCCTCGACCCGGCCTCGGCCGCCGCCGCCAGGCCGGAGGCTGTGGCCACGACCGAGATCCAGGCCGCCGCCGGGGTCAGGCGGTCGAACCAGGCCCACGCCGGCCGCGACCCCCGTGCGCTCAGCACGGGTTCCCGCTGCCGTCGGCGGCGGCCGGGAAGGGACCGGCCGCCGGCAGGCCCACGGCGACCAGCAGCTCGTCGGTCCCGGTGGTCGGGTCCTGCCAATGCTCCCAGGCCCCGTGCACAACCTCCCGAACGGTGGCCTCGGGAAGGGCGATCAGGGTCCGTGCGGCCCGCAGGTCCTGGGACGACCAGGCGACGGCCCATTCCCGGCAGTCATGCTGGTCGGCGGTGCGGCTGGAGGTGAGCCGGCGGGTGGCGGCCGGCCCGAGGCCGCGGGTGGAGAGCCACAGGGCCACGATCCCCCGAGCCTGGCCGGTGACGACGAGCGGGGCAGCGTCCGGGGGGGCGGCGACCGGCAGGTCGACCGCAGCCAGGGCGAGGAGGGAGCGGTTGCGGACGAGCTCGCCGGGCGAGGCGCTGAACTCCAGGGCCACCTCGCCGGCGGGTGCCGCCGGCGGCCCATCCGGCAGCAGGCGGGCCACCTCGGGCGGGAGGTCGGCGGTGGTGCCGGGGAAGCGCTGGCGCAGGGTGATCGGCGCCGCCTGCGGGGGGAGCATCGCGGTCACCGGCGCCAGCTCGGCCGCAGCGCGGTCGCCGAGCTCGTCGTGGCCGTTGTAGACGCAGACCTGGATGGCGCCGGCGGGGCGGCACCTCTGGTGGTCGGCGGGGCGGGTGATGCGGTCGGCGATGCGGCGGGCAGCGGGGCCGGGCATCGCCCGGGTGGCGGCGATGCCCGTGGCTGGCACGAGGAGCAGGGCGACGGCGCCCACGACGGCCACGCCGCGGTCTCGGCGGTGACGGGCGACGGCGATCACCAGGACAGCGGAGGTCAGGGCCACCAGCCAGGCGAGGTGGGACCACGCTGGCGCGTCGTTGAAGGCCGGTGAGCCGTCTCCCGGCGGGAGGGTCGACAGCTGCTGCAGGGGGTTCCACCCGGGGTCGCCGGCGGTGGCCAGCCGCAGGCTGACGAAGCCGACGGCCACCACGACGGCGATCGGGGCCAGGGCGAAGTGCACCCACCGGCCGAGGGCGACACCGAGGGCGACGCCTCCCACCCCGAGGACCAGGGCGCCGAGCAGCATCGGGACGGCGTCGGCGCCGGGGGCGCCGTAGAGGTTCGGGCTGCGCACGGCGCTGGTGATCCCGTAGGCCACGAAGAAGGTGGCCAGCGCCAGCACGGGGACCCAGGCCGCGCCCAGGGTGCCGAGGGTGCGGGTGGTGGGGTTCGCCGGGCAGGTGTCGAGGAGCTCGTCGGTACCGTCCCGCCGGGCCCTGGTGACGCCCCGGTGGGCCGCCACCACCACCATGCCGACCAGCGGGTGGGCCAGCCACGGCGCCAGGCCGAGAACAACGGCCCAGTGCTCACCGTTCTCAGCGCCCCAGACCACCGTGAGCAGCAGGAAGTTGACCACGAGGAAGCCGACGCCGACGCCGAACCATGGGTTGAGGGCCAGCTGGTGCGCCTCGAAGCGGGACAGGGCGACCGCCACCTTCCGCGCTGGCGGCCTGGTCCGAGGGTCCGGCCCGGCGGGCGCGGGCGGCGGCTCCAGGTCGAAGAGCCGCGTCGGTGCCGACCATCCCGATTCGACCGCGGCCGCCCGCCGGGATCCCTCGAGGGCCACGACGCCGAGGGCGACGAAGGCCGGCACCAGGAACAGGGCAACGGGGCCGTCGCCGACGACGAAGAGCAGCACGATGCCGACCCCGGCGATGCCGGCCAGCACCGGGGCGAGGCGGCGCATCACCGGCCCCCGCGTCGAACGTGCGGCACCGGCGCCCTCAGCACGGGTTCTCCTCTCGGGTCTCGACCGTGTCGAAGGGGCCGACGGCAGGCAGGCCCAGGGCACCCAGCAGCTCGTCGGTGCCGGTCCCGGGATGGCGCCACCGCTCCCACCCCGCGTGGACGACCGCCTTCACCGCCGCCTCGGGTGCGGCGACGAGGGCGCGGGCCGCGGCCAGGTCCTGCGCCGACCACACCACCGGTGACGTGCCGCAGATGGAAGGCCAGTCGACGTAGCCCCGGTCGAAGCTGTCCGGTCCGTCACGGTCGTCGTTCGCGCTGCCTCGCGCCGTGGTGAGCTCGCGGCTGGCGCCAGGGTCGAGGCCCCGGGTGGCCAGCCACAGGGCCACCACCCCGCGGGCCTGGCCGGCCACGACGGCAGGCCGGTCGCCTTCGCCCGGCTCGGTGGGCAGGCCGAGGGCGGCGAAGGCCACCTGCATGCGGGGGGTGAGCCGCTCGGCGGGGGAGAAGTCGAAGGCCAGGCGGACCTCGCCGTCCCCCTGGGGCGGGATGCCGTCCGCAAGGCGGTTGACCACCCTTGGCGGGAGGGCTTCCAGCGGGCCGTCGTAGCCCTGGCGCAGCGTGATCCGGGGAGCGCCCGCCGGGAGGGCGGCGGCGACGGGGCCGACCTCGGTGACGGCGCGATCGCGGACCTTGGAGGCGGAGTACACGCACACCTCGACCCGTCCACCGGCCGTGGCACAGCCCTGGTGGTTGGCCGGGTGGGCGACCAGATCGGCGAGGCGAGCGGCCCGGGCCGCCGGCACCGGCCTGGTGGCGGCGACGCCGCTGGCCAGGATCAGCACGCCAGCGATCACCCCGCCCACGGCGACCGGGCGGCTCCGGCGGTCACGGGCGAGGGCGACCACCACGACGGCGAGGGTCAAGCCGACCAGCCAGCCCAGGTTCGACCAGGCCGGCGGGTCGGGGAGCAGGTCCGACGTCTCGGAGAGGAGCGGCGTCGTCGACAGCAGCCGGAGCGGGCTCCAGCCCGGGTCGCCCTGGGTCACCAGCCGGGCCGAGCCGAAGCCGATGGCGACCACCACGGCCACGGGGGCGAGGGCGAACCCGACCCACCGGCCGAGGGCCACCCCGAGGGCCGTGCCGCCCACGCCGAGGACGACGGCGGCGAGCATCGACACCGCGGCGCCGGCGCCGAGCGGTCCGTGCAGGTAGGGGCTCCGCACCGCCAGGCCGGCGCCCAGGATCACCACGAAGCAGGCGGTGGCGGTCACCGGCACCCAGGCCGTCAGCAGCACCCCGACGGCCCGGGTCGTGGTGCCGGCGGGGCAGGTGTCGAACAGCTCGGCGGCGCCGTCGCGCCGGGCCCGGGTGACGGCCCGGTGGCTGGCCAGGACCACCATGCCGACGAGCGAGTGGACCAGGAACGGCACCAGGCTCGCCGCCTCGGCCCAGGAGCTGACGTTGTCATCGGGGAAGCGGACGACCAGGGCCAGGATCACGACACCCAGGAACCCGAGCCCGATGCCGAACCAGGGGCTCGACGCCAACTCGCGGGCCTCCACCCGGCTGAGGGCGCGGGCCACCTGCGGCGACGTCGACGGCACCCGCCGGGGGGGCGCGGCGGTGGCGGGGGCAGTGGAAGGGCCGGCGTCGGGATGAGGGCCCCCGGAGGCGGCTCGCCAGGGAGGCTCGGCCTGGTTCCTCCGGGGCCGGCCGGCCAGGACGACGGCGCCGACGCCGGCGAGGGCCATAAGCGGAGCGACGATCGAGACGCCTCCTGTTCCCATGACGACGAGGCCGACAACGCAGACGCCGACGACCCCGGCCAGCACCGGAGCGAGGCGGCGCAGGACGGGCGGCCTACGGCGCATGCCGCCTCCTCCGTGGCGTGGGCCGGCTCCTAGCGGTGGGGGTGGCGACCGGTCCTCCGTGGCCGTCACGACGCCGCCGCCTGGGTGTCGTCGACGGCCTCCCGGCCGGCGAGCAGCAGGTACCCGTCCTCGACGGTCGGCTCGACCAGGTCGGCGCCGGCCGGCGGGTCACCGATGTGGCGGACCCGGCCCGCACCGGTCACCCACGCCAGCTGGGCCCGGGGGTCCCGGTCGGCGGCCAGCCACACCCGGTCGGTGGCGATTCCGGCCAGCGCCGCCGGCGCGCCGGCGAAGCGGACCTGCCCGCCGAGCAGGACGACGACGCGCTGGCAGAGGGCGGCCACGTCGTCGGTCTGGTGGGTGGACAGCAGCACCGTCGCCCCCGCCGCCTCGGTGCCCAGCAGCTCACGGAAGCGCAGGCGCTGCTCGGGGTCCAGACCCGCCGTCGGCTCGTCGAGCACCAGCAGGTCGGGCCGTCCCAGCAGGGACTGGGCGATCCCCACCCGTCGGCGCATCCCGCCCGACAGCTGGCGGATCCGCTTGTGCATCACCGCCTCGAGGCCGACCAGGGTGAGGACGCGGCGGACCTCGTCGTGGCGCTCCTTGCGGTCGGCCCACTCCTTCAGGATGGCCACGTAGTCGACGAAGTCGAAGGCGCTGAAGTGGCGGTGGAACCCGGGCTCCTGCGGCAGGTAGCCCAGCCGGCGGCGCACCGCCAGCCGGCCGTCACCGGTCGTGGGGTCGGCGCCCAGCACCTCGACGGTCCCCTCGTCCGGCGCCAGGACCGTGGCCAGGATGCGCAGCAGCGTCGTCTTGCCCGCCCCGTTCGGTCCCAGCAGCCCGTTCACGCCAGGCCCGAAGGCGGCATCGACGCCGTCCAGCGCCTGGGTCGCCCCGAACCGCTTCCGCAGCCCAGCCACCGTGACGGTCGGGGATCCGGTGGGGTCAGAAGGTGTAGTCACGAGCGGGCCTCCAGAGTGGCGTAGCGGTCGAAGCGGCCGGCGAGGACGGCTAGGGCGAGCAGGGTGGCGGCCAGGGCGGCCACCTGGCCGGTGGCCCCGAACACGGCCGTGTCGGCCAGGGCGAAGCGGCGCCCCTCGACGAGCCGCATCGAGGCCGTGGCCACCAGCCAGGCGCCGGCCAGACCCCCGGCGCAGACCTCGACCCGCCACCAGGTGCCGAGGGCCAGCGAGCCGAGGGCGAGGGCGAGGGCCGGCAACACCCACGCCGCGCTCGACAAGCTGAGGCCGGGGACGGCCAGGGCGGCCAGGGCCAGGAGGGCGAAGGTCACGCCGACGACGAGGGCGGCCCGCCGGAGCGCCAGCCCGACGCCGTGCAGCGGGGTGGCCACGCCGGTCTCGCCCGCCGGGTCGGCGGCCGGGGCGAAGGTGGCCGCCACCGCGGCGAGGGGGACGAGCGGGGCGAGGACCAGGAACGGCCCGCCGGCGTCTGCCGTGCGGGACAGAACGGAGGCAGCGATGGCCAGGCCGGCGATGGCGGCGACGCCCGCCAGCTGGAGGGCGGGCGTGGCCCCGACGACGCGGGCCAGGCCGCCGCCGAGCCCGAGGCGCTCGAGGAACCGCTCGGCCAGCGACGGCCGGGGCCGGTCGATGCGGTCGGCCACGGCGTCCCAGCTGGAGACGACGTCCAGCGGGGCGGCGGCGGCGAGGACAGCGCGGCAGGCCGGGCAGGCCACGAGGTGGCTCTCGAGCGACGCCGCCGTCACGGCGTCGGTGGCGGCCGGGTTGGCGGCGAAGCGGGCCAGCAGGCCGGGCGGGGCGTGCCAGCCGGGCCCGGTCGGTGGGCGGGGGGGCGGCGGGTGGGTCATGCCAGTGCTCCTCGAAGCTGGGTGCGGGCGCGCATCATGCGGGTCTTCACGGTGCCGGCGGGGATGCCGAGCAGGCGGCCCGCCTCGCGGGTGGTGAGCCCGTCCAGCACGGTGGCCTGGACGACGGCCCGCAGCTCGGGCGACAGACGCTGGAGGGCGCCGGCCAGGTCGCCGTGCTCGACCCCGATCAGCACCTGGTCCTCGGCGGCGACGACGACCTCCGGCGGGGCGGCGTCGGTGACGGCCTTGATCCGGGCCCAGCGGCCGTGGACCCGGAGCACGCTGATGAGCCGGCGGATGGCGATCCCCCAGATCCACGCCGCCGGGTCGCCGCTTCCGTCCCAGCGCCCGGCCCCCCGCCACACGGCGACGAAGGTGTCCTGGACGGCCTCGGCCACCGCGTCGGGGTCGCTGCAGCGCCGGCGCAGGCGGGCCGTGACCCAGGCGGCGTGCCGGTCGTGCAGCTCCCGCAGCGCGCCCCGGTCACCCTCCGCCACGGCGGCAACCAGCTGCTGGTCGGTTCGCACGACCACCTCCCCCACCAGTCTGCGCTACCGGGCCGTCGGCAGGGCGATTGCCGACGGCGTGGTGGGCGGGACCCTCATGTCGGTCCTGTCGCGCCGGAGGCACCGAGCGGTTCACCGCCGGTGCGGGAGAGAACGCCAGCAGGGCCGGGCGCCGGGCCTACCATGCCGGACCATGGGCTACCTCGTGGGTGTCGGACCGGGGAACGAAGGGGCGATGGACGCCGCCAGGTCGGGCGGCATCCTCGACGGAGCCGTCGCATCGGCACCGGACGTGCCGCTGGCCAGCGGCGTCTGCCACGCCGTCGAGTCGCCGAACACCGACCACGGGCTGTGCGGCCAACCGGTGGCCAAGGTGCTCGACCAGAGCTTCCTGGCCTTCGAGGGACTCGAGCACTGCATCGCCTGCGACGCCGCCCTCACCGACGACGGCGACCTGTAGGCGCTCTCCGGCCGCTACTCCGCCGCCTCGGCCAGGGCCTCGGACAGCGCCGGATGGACGAGCAGCGACTCGACGATGTCGTTGACCTTCAGGTTGGCGGTGACGGCCAGGGCCAGCACCGAGATGAGCTCGGCAGCTGACGGGCCGACGATCGAGCCCCCGAGGACGGCGCCGGTCCACGGGTCGCTGACGATCTTGACGAAGCCGCGGGCGTCGCCCTGGATGAGGGCCTTGGCCGTGGCTGCGAAGGGGACCTTGGTGACCCGCACCTTGCGGCCCGTGGCGAAGGCGTCGGCCTCGGCCAGGCCGACGTCGGCGATCTCGGGCTCGGTGAAGATGGCGCTGGCCGCCTTGTCGTAGTCGAGGTGGCGGTGCTCACGGGCCGACAGCCCCATCACGTGCTCGGCCACCTTGCGGCCCTGCATGGCGGCGACGCTGGCCAGCGGCAGCTTCCCCGAGAGGTCGCCGGCGGCGTAGATGTGCTTCAGGTTGGTCTGGCCGTGATGGTTGATCGTGACGTAGCCGGCGGCGTCGGGCTCGACGCCGGCGGCGTCGAGGCCGAGGCTCTCGTAGTTGGGGATCGAGCCGATGCACAGCAGCACATGGGACGCCTGCACCGTGCGGCCGTCGCTGCACCCGACCTGGACCGAGTCACCGGTGCGGCGGATGGCGCTTGCCCTCGCGCCCTTCAGCAGGTGGACGCCCCGGGCGATGAAGTCAGCCTCGAGGGCGGCGGCGACCTCGGGGTCCTTGGTGGGCAGCACCTGCTGGCGGGAGACGACCAGCGTCACCTCGCAGCCGAACGAGCTGAACATGTGGGTGAACTCGACGCCGGTGACCCCGGACCCGACGATGCACAGGTGCTCGGGCAGCTCCGGGGGCGGATAGGCGTTGCGGGTGACGAGGACCCGCTCGCCGTCCGGCTCGGCGAACGGGGGGATCCGGGGCCGGCTGCCGGTGGAGAGCAGGATGGCGTCGGCCTCGAGCTCGACCACCCGCCCGTCGCCGGTCTCGGCCACCACCTCGTGCGGACCCTTCAGCCGGCCCACCCCGTCGAGGAGGCGGACGCCCTGACTCTCCAGCTGCGAGCGGATGGTGGCCTTCAGCCGGCCCTCGATCTCGTCGTTGCGGGCCCGCAGGGCATCGAAGTCGAGCTGGGGGGCGAGGACGTCGAGGCCCATGTTCCGGCTGCGGCGGGTGAGCGACATGAGGCCGCCGGTGGCGATCATGGCCTTGGAGGGGATGCAGTCCCACAGGTTGGCGGCGCCGCCCAGCACCTCCTTTTCGACCACGGTGACCTCGGCCCCGAGCCGGGCGCCCCAGGTGGCGGCCTGGGTCCCCGCCGGCCCGCCGCCGACGACCACGAAGCGCACGGTCACGGCAGCGAGGCTACCGGGGGGCCGCGAGCCTCCTCGGGAACGGGTGGTGCCCGTTCCCAGCGCGCTGTGTAACCACTTCGTGACGTGTCACGCTGGGGTCGGGCGATGCGGACGGGGTCAGCGCGCCGTGTCACCGATCTCGTGACGTGTCGCGCTGAGGTCGGGCGGCATCCCGAGGACCGTCGCGGCCAGGCGGGCGGCGGCGACCGAGGGAGGCACCCGGCCGGCGACGACCTCGACCTCGGCCTCTTCCGCCGCCGGGCTCGACCGGACGACGGCCACCACCCGATCGGTCAGGTCGGACCACAGCCAGTCCCGGGACTGGGCCCGGCGGAGGCGGACCAGTTCGCCGGAGCCCGCCAGGGCAGCTCGGTGCCGTTCGACCCCGTCCCAGACCTCGGCCACGCCCGTGCCCGTCAGCGCCGAGCAGAGGAGGATCTCCGGCGACCACGCCGCCACCCGGGGACGGTGGAGGCCGAGGGCGACCCGGTGGTCGGCCAAAGCCTGCCGGGCGAGCGCCAGCAGGTCACCGTCGGCCTTGTTGACCACCACGAGGTCGGCCAGCTCCATCACGCCCCGCTTGATGCCCTGCAGCTCGTCGCCGCCGGCGGGCGCCAGCAGCAGGACGAAGGTGTCGACCATCCCGGCCACGGCCACCTCCGACTGACCGACGCCGACGGTCTCCACCAGCACCACGTCGAACCCGGCGGCCTCGCACAGCAGCAGTGCCTCCCTGGTACGGCGGGCCACGCCGCCCAGCGTGGAGCCCGCCGGCGAGGGCCGGATGTAGGCGTGGGGACTCTCGGCCAGGGAGGCCATGCGGGTCTTGTCGCCCAGGATCGAGCCGCCTGACACCGTCGAGGTGGGGTCGACGGCCAGGACGGCCAGCCTCAGGCCCCGGGCGGTGAGGCGCTCGCCCAGCGCGTTGATGAACGTCGACTTGCCGACGCCCGGTGTGCCGCTGATGCCCACCCGGACCGAGCCACCCGTCCTGGAGTGCACCGCCTCGAGCAGGGCGTCGGCGGCGCGTCGATCGTCACCCCGGGTCGATTCGGCCAGGGTGATCGCCTTGGCCAGCGCCCGGCGGTCTCCCGACACCAACCGATCAGAGAGCTCGGTCACCCCGGGTTCTGCCGGGAGCTGACGTCGCCTGGCGCACCACTTCTCCCGGCAGAAGCGAGGAGGCTCAGCACTTCGGCCGCGGCGGCCACCACGTTGGTGCCGGGCCCGAAGATGCCGGCCACCCCCGCGGCACGCAGGGCGGCGTGGTCGGCGGGGGGGATCACGCCGCCGCACACCACCACGACCTCGTCGGCCCCGGCGGCCCGCAGGGCGTCGATCAGCTCGGGCACCAGCGTGCGGTGGCCCGCGGCGTGCGAGGACACCCCGACGACGTGGACGTCGTTCTCCACCGCCTCGCGGGCCACCTCGGCGGGGGTGGTGAACAGCCGGCCGACATCCACGTCGAAGCCGAGGTCGGCGAAGGCGGTGGCGATCACGTGGGCGCCCCGGTCGTGGCCGTCCTGGCCCAGCTTGGCCACCAAGATCCGGGGCCGTCGGCCCTCGACCTGGGCGAACCCCTCGACGTCGGCCCGGACGCGGGCGAAGCCCTCGTCGGCCCCGTACGACGCCCCGTAGACCCCGGCCACCGACCGGAGGGTGGCCGAGTGCCGGCCGAACACCCGCTCCAGGGCATCACTGCACTCGCCGACGGTGGCCCGGGCCCGCATCGCCTCGATGGTGAGGGCCAGCAGGTTGGCGTCGCGGCGGGGGGCGGCCCGGGCTGCGGCCTCGAGGGCCCCGAGAGCGGCGGCGACCGCGGCGCCGTCGCGGGCGGCCCGCAGCCTCGCCAGGCGGCGGAGCTGGGCCTCCCGCACCTCGGCGTCGTCGACCGAGCGCACCTCCACCTCCTCCGGTGCGTCCGACCGGTACCGGTTGACGCCGACGACCACCTCCTCCCCGCGGTCGATGCGGGCCTGGCGGCGGGCGGCCGCCTCCTCGACGCGCTGCTTCGGCATGCCGGCCTCGATGGCCCGGGTCATCCCGCCCAGCGCCTCGACCTCGGACAGGACCTCGGTGGCCCGGTCCACCAGCCCCTTGGTGAGCGCCTCGACGTAGTACGAGCCCCCGAGCGGGTCGACCACGCCGGCCAGGCCGGCCTCCTCGGCCAGGATCAGCTGGGTGGTGCGGGCGATCCGGGCGCTGGCCTCGGTCGGCAGCCCCATGGCCTCGTCAAAGGCGTTGGTGTGCAGGCTCTGGGTGCCGCCCAGCACCGCGGCCAGGGCCTCGATGGTGGTGCGCACCACGTTGTTGTGGGGGTCCTGGGCGGTGAGGCTGACGCCGCTGGTCTGGCAGTGGGTGCGCAGCTTGAGCGACGCCGGGTCCCTGGCCCCGAACCCGGCCATGATCCCGTGCCACAGGGTGCGGGCCGCCCGCAGCTTGGCCACCTCCATGAACAGGTTCATGCCGATGGCGAAGAAGAAGCTGAGGCGGGGGGCGAACTCGTCGACGTCGAGGCCGCGGGCCTGGGCGGCCCGCACGTACTCGATGCCGTCTGCCAGGGTGAAGGCCAGCTCGAGGTCGGCCGGCGCCCCGGCCTCGTGCAGGTGGTAGCCGCTGATCGAGATCGAGTTGAAGCGGGGCATGGTGGCAGCCAGATGCTCGATGACGTCCGCCACGATCCGCATGCTCGGCCCGGGCGGGTAGATGTAGGTGTTGCGGACCAGGAACTCCTTGAGGATGTCGTTCTGGATGGTGCCCGACAGCTGTCCGGCGGCCACGCCCTGCTCCTCGGCGGCCACGACGAAGGCGGCCAGCACGGGCAGTACGGCGCCGTTCATCGTCATCGACACGCTGATCGAGGCCAGCGGGATGCGGTCGAAGAGGACCTTCATGTCCTCGACCGAGTCGACGGCCACCCCCGCCTTGCCCACGTCGCCGGCCACCCGGGGGTGGTCGGAGTCGTAGCCCCGGTGGGTGGCCAGGTCGAAGGCCACCGACAGGCCCCGCTGGCCGGCGGCCAGGTTGGCCCGGTAGAAGGCGTTCGACGCCTCAGCCGTGGCGAACCCGGCGTACTGGCGCACGGTCCACGGCCGGTTGGCGTACATGGTCGCCCGCACCCCCCGGGTGAAAGGCGCCTCGCCGGGCAGGCCCGGCCAGCCGCCGCCGGGCAGGTCGTCGGCCGCGTACAGGGGCGCTACGTCGATGCCCTCGGGCGTGGGCCGGATCAGGGAGTCCGGGTCGGCGCCCTGCAGCTCGGCCGCGGCCAGCGCCCGCCATCGCGCCTGGTCGTCGCCCACGGGGCAGAGCCTGCCAGCACGGCGGCGGCCGTCCAAGCGGCGCCTGCCCGTCAGAGCGGCAGCTCGACCATCCGGTCGTCGAAGATCGGCTCGTGCCCCTTGAGGAGGTAGGGGATCGCCGTCGAGCGGGCCGAGGGGATCACCCGGACGGGCTGGTCGCTCGGGATGGTGAACTCGGTGACCACGGTGACGGTGGCCCCGAGGTCGAGGTAGAGCGGTTTGACCACCACCAACATGCCGCCCTCGGTGCCGCTGCGACTGAAGGGCAGGCCGTCGGTGGTGATGTCGGAGGCGTTCTGCGGCAGGTAGGTGACCAGGTCGCTGTACTGCTGGGTGGGCACCGTGCCCTCGATCACGAAGCTGGTCGGTGAGCGGGGGAGGTTGGCGGTGGTGATCTCGAGCCGGACCCGCCGCTCGCCCCCTGGCGCCCGCCGGCTGCTGACAGCGACGATCGGCTTGAGGTGGTAGTCGAGCTTGTTGCCCGAACGGTTCACGAGCGAGACCTGTAGGCCCTCGGTGTCCAGCACGCCAGCGGCGCCGGCCCGCTGCCAGAGGAGCTGCTCCTCGGGGTCGGCCGACCACCCCATGAGGTGGCGGCCCTCGACCATCGTGCGCAGGGCGCCCGAGAGCCGCCCGAGGTCGGTGGGCCGCTCGTCGAGGGCCCGGAACACCGCCTGGCCCACCCGTCCCTGCAGCTCGGCCCGCTCGTCACGCACCGCCCCGCCCCGCTCGGTGAACCGGAGGTAGTTCTGGTACAGGAGCTGGTCGGCGGTGTTCTTCTCGTCGATGGTGAGCTCGTCGACGGTGATCGGCCCGGTGACGCCGACCAGCTGCTGCAGGCCGACCACGTCGACCATCACCACCCCGTCCACCTGGCCCAGCCCGATCCGCTCGGCCATGGCCGCCGCCACCGGGCCGACCTGCTGGAAGTCCGACGGGGCGGTGATGCCCCGGTAGTCATAGCCGAAGCCCATCGTCGCCCACAGGTCGTTCTGGACCTGGGTGAGCGGGACCGGCCCCTGCTTGACGAGCACCAGCTCCGAGCTCTGGCTGAACGGCCCGAGCTGGACGGCGCCGTCGCGCACCTCGGCCACGGCGATCGAACCGACCAGCCCGCCGCCGCTCAGCATCTCGGCGTTGTTGGCCCCGAGCACCAGGATCCGGCGGGGCCCCCGCAGCAGGCCGCGCAGCGCCTCGGCCTGGCGGGCGGCGTCGGTCAGCCGGCCCGTGGCCTCGGCCTCCTTCTCCACCACCGTGCTGCGGACCCAGGTCAGGGGGGGAAGGGCGAACCGGCGGGAGGGCACCGGGGTGAGCGCCTCGGCCTCACTGGCAGCCCGGCCTGCGGACTCGGCGAGCACGCCGACCAGGGCCAGACGGTTGGCGCTGCCGGCGGTGCCGGCGTCGACCTGGCGCTGGAGGTCGGCTCCGAGCCTCGCCGCGATGGCGCCCAGCTTGCGGCCTTGCCCGGTGGCGTCGCGGAGGGTGGCGATCTGGTCCCGACCGAGCGGCGTGGAGGCGACCAGGCGCAGCGGGACGCTGGTACGGGCCAGCTCGTCGGCGTGATCCAGGCGGCCTTCAGCCCGGGCGGTGATGAATCCGATGCCGCGAGGCCCGGCGATCGCCCCCGGATCTAGGTTGACGACCGACGAGCGGGCGGCCCGCACCTCCAGCCCGAGACGGGCGAGGTCGAAGGCCGCCCACGCGACGAAGACGAAGATGACGGCGGCCAGAAGGCCACCGACGGCAGCACGGCGTGGTCGGCGCCGCAGGGCGCCGACCAGCCGACCGGGAAGGCTCAGGCGGCGGTGCGGCGGCGCAGGCCGCGACGGACCGCGACAGCGCCGGCCAGGGCGGCGCCACCGACGGCGAGGGGCAGCATGCCCTCGTTACCGGTGCGGGCCAGGGCGCCACCACCGGTGTTGGTGGTCGTCGGCAGGGTGCTGATCGTGGTGAAGGTCGCCTGCGAGCCCGACTGGGACTGCGAGCCCGACTGGGACTGCGACTGCGAGCCCGACTGGGACTGGGACTGCGAGCCCGACTGCTGCGCGCTTGCTGCGCCCGCCCAGAGGAGAACCGGCAGCGCCGCGGAAGCGGCGGTGACACCCATCTTTGTGAACATGCGCACGAACAATGTCTCCTTCAGGCGGTACGGGCTTGGAGGCACCCTAGACCCCGTAGGTGCAGGGCGCCACTACCGGACACCCTAGCGGGTCATGCGGGAGCCGCAACCGGATGCGGCATGCACAGCTCGTCGTACTCGGCGATGGTGAGCTGCGACCAGTCGCCCGAGCAGGCTGCGCAGGCGGGATCGCGCCGCATCTTGAAGGTGCGGAAGGACTCCTCGAGCGAGTCGTAGGCCAGGAGCCGGCCAACGAGCGGGTCGCCCAGGCCGAGGAGCAGCTTGATGGCCTCCATGGCCTGCAGCGAGCCGATGATGCCGGGCAGCACCCCGAGGACGCCGGCCTCGGCGCAGGAGGGAGCCAGCTCGGCGGGCGGCGGCTCGGGGATGAAGCAGCGGTAGCACGGGCCGTCGAGGCGGGGGGCAAGCACGGTGATCTGGCCCTCGAAGCGGAAGATCGATCCGTGGACGACGGGGATGCCGCCGGCCTTGAGGGCGGCGTCGTTGAGCAGGTAGCGGGTGGGGAAGTTGTCGGTGCCGTCGACGATCACGTCGTAGCCGCTGATCACCTCGAGCACGTTGTCGGCCCCGAGGCGCACGTCGTAGGTGACGACGTCGATGTCGGGGTTGATCCCGACGATGGTCTTCTTGGCCGAGTCGACCTTGCGCTCGCCGATCCGGTCCATGTTGTGGAGGATCTGGCGCTGCAGGTTCGAGGCGTCGACCACGTCCATGTCGACCACCCCGAGCGTGCCCACGCCGGCGGCGGCCAGATACAGGGCGGCCGGTGAGCCGAGGCCGCCGGCGCCGAGCAGCAGCACCTTCGACTCCAGCAGCCCCAGCTGGCCCTTCTCGCCCACCTCGGGCAGCAGCAGGTGGCGCTGGTAGCGGTTGCGCTGCTCGGCGGAGAGGGTGGCGGGGACCTTCCACTCCTTGCCCTCGTTCTTCCACTTCCCGAACCCGCCGGCCACCGACACCACGTTGGAGTAGCCCAGTTGCTGGAGCGTGTCGGCGGCGAAGGCCGAGCGGGTACCGCCAGCGCAGTAGACGACCAGCTCGGCGTCGTGGTCGGCGACCTTGGACTCGACCTGGGACTCCAGGAAGCCCCGGGGGATGTGGACGGCGCCGACCAGGGCGCCCTGGTCGTGCTCGTCGGCCTCGCGCACGTCGAGCACCACTGTGGACGGGTTGGCGGCCAGGCGCCGCTCGGCCTCGTCGGTGTCGATCTCGGTGATCCGCCCCTTGGCGGCGGTCAGAAGGTCTCGCATGGAGGGCACGACGAAACCCTACAACTCTGGTCGGGATTACCTGTCCTGCCCTGCGGGCGGCGGCGGGCCTGCGGCCGGACCCTTCCTCCGGTTCGCCTCTCAGGTCTTGGTGAGCTGGCCTCGCACCGCGCCGGCGGGCTGGGCGGCGGTGTGGATGTTCACGTAGGCCGTTGTGGGATCGGCCGCCACCTCGGCCACGACGGCGGGATCAGCGCTCACGCAGCCGCTGGCCCGGCCCTCCTTGGGTGTGGAGAGGGTGATGACCACCGGGCCGGCTACGCCCTTGGGCCCGGTGTGCACGTGGGCGGCGGTCGCCTCATCGACCTGGGTGGTGGCCAGCTCGGCGCACACCTTGCCGTCGGGGGTGAGGACCAGGCGGGCGGTGCCGGCCCCGTCCACCGCTCCCAGGCCGGGCACCTCCTCGGTCCCGGTGAGGTCGGCGGCCAGGATCGTGGCCCCGGCCGGCGCCGTGGTGGCCCCCGGTCGCAGCGGTGGGACGGCGCCGCCACCCACCTCTCCTCCGGTGTCGTTGGCCCCGCAGCCGGCCAGGAGCAGGGCGAGGGCGGCGAGGGCGGGGCGGGTGGGGCGGGTCCGATCCATCCCCGGAACGCTACGTCGGCGCCGGCACCCCGACCATCGCCGGTGGTTCTTGCTCATTGAAACACTATGAGATACCGTTCCAGGGCGCTTCCCCCTCCAGTTTGCTCCTGCGACCCGGAGGTCCCGTGATGCCCGACCCCGTTCCCTGGCCCACCCCGCGCGCCGCCGCCGACGGCGCCCTGCACTTGACGGTCTTCCCCTGGACCGACCCCTTCCTCGACCGGGACGGCCACGACCCCCGCTCGCCCTACGCCGAACGGTTCTGGCTGCCGACGCTCGGCCCAAGCACCTACCTGCTGCACCGCCACCTCGTCGGCGGCTTCGACCGCCGGCCGGCCGGCTTCGCCCTCGACCCGCTCGAGGTCTCCATGGGCCTGGGCCTTGGGCCGACGAGCAGCAGGAGCGCCCCCTTCGGCAAGGCCCTGGTGCGCCTGGTCCGGTTCCGCCAGGCCGAGGTGCGGGCCGACGGCGCCCTGGCTGTGCGCACCAGCCTCCCGCCGCTGTCGGCCCGCCAGGTCGAGCGGCTGCCACCGGGCCTCCAGGCCGAGCACGCTCGCGTCTCGGTCACCTTCGCCGAGCTGCGGGCCCGCCGCGCCGCCGCCTCCCGCCCGCCGGCCGCGTGAGCGCAGAGCCTGCGGGAAACCTGTCAACCGAGGGTCGGGTTCGGGCGTCTGCTGGGTGTTGGAGACCTGACGAGGAGGAGATCGACATGAAGCGTTCCTGGCGACGGTTGGTGGTCGTGCCGGTGGCGGTGGTGCTGGCCGTGGCGGGCCTGTCCGTCGCCCGAGCCGATGCGACCCAGGGCTTCTGCGGCCAGACGTGGGGATCCCTGCCCAAGCAGCTCGGCAACAACGACCCCGGACCGCTGTCCACGCTCGTCACCGGGGCCCGGGCCGGTCGTCACGCCTGCTTCGACCGCCTGACCATCGACCTGACAGGTCGGCCGGCCAGCTACCGCGTCGAGTACGTCGCCCAGGTCATCTCCGACGGCAGCGGCGCACCCATCCCCCTGCGGGGCGGGGCCTTCCTGTCGATCGTCGTCGGCGCCCAGGGCAACGACGCCAACGGCCGGGCCACCTACCGCCCCGCCAACCGATCGGAAGCGGTGAACGTCAGCGGCTTTACCACGTTCCGACAGGTCGCCTACGACGGTAGCTACGAGGGGCTGACCAGCTTCGGGCTCGGTGTGCGGGCCCGGCTGCCGTTCCGGGTGTTCGTGCTAGCCGGCCCAGGCTCGGGTTCCCGAGTGGTCGTGGACGTGGCTCACCGCTGGAGCTGAGCGGCGACCCGACGCCGCCGGCCGCCCTCAGAGGTCCCGGGCCAGAACCGGGCCGGCGGCGGCCGCCTCCTCGGCCCGGGCCAGGGCCCACAGCAGGCTCGACAGGCGGTTCAGGTAGGCCAGGACGGCCGAGCCGGGGGCGGCGACCGGCACGGCCCGCCGCTCGGCCCGGCGCACCAGGGTGCGGGCCACGTCCAGCAGGGCGGCCAGGCGGTCCTGGCCGGGGACCACGAAGTCGGTGAGAGGCGGGAACCGCTCGGCGGCCGCGTCGGCGTGGCCCTCGACCAGGCCGACCATGGCCGGGGTCACCCGGCTGCGCCCGTCGACCAGCTTGGCGTGGTTGGCCGGGGCGGTGGCCAGCTCGGCCATCACCACATAGAGCTGGCCGCACACCTCGGTCAGCACCTGGTGGAGCGGCGAGCCGGCGGCCGCCTCGGCCCGGGCGACGCCCAGGGCGGCCTGGGCCTCGTCGACGCTGCCCAGGGCCTCGGGCACCTCGGTGTCCTTGGCCACCCGGCCCCCGAAATACAGGCCGGTGGTGCCGTCGTCGCCCTTGCCGGTCCAGAGGTGCTCCATCAGGCCGCCTCGGTGACCCGGCCGCCCTCGACCCGGACGGTGCGGGTGAGGCGCGTGGTCTCGAGCAGGCGACGGTCGTGGCTGACCAGGACGAGCGTGGCGTCGAAGGCCTCCAGGGCCTGCTCCAGCTGCTCGATGGCCGGCACGTCGAGGTGGTTGGTGGGCTCGTCGAGCACCAGCAGGTTCACCCCCCGGGCCATGAGGGCGGCCAGCACGGCCCGGCTGCGCTCGCCCGGCGACAGGGCCGCACCCGGTCGGCCGACGTGGTCAGACCCCAGCCCGAACTTGGCCAGGAGGGTGCGGGCCTCCGCCCCCTCCAGCCCGGTCTCGGCGGAGAAGACCGGCAGCAGCGGATCGGGCCCTGCGAAGGTGCGGCGGGCCTGGTCCATGGTTCCCACCACCACCCCAGGGCCGAGGTGGCGGGCCCCGGAGCCCAGCGCGACCTCGCCGGTGAGGGCGGCGAGCAGCGTCGACTTGCCGCCCCCGTTGGGGCCCACCACGGCCAGGCGATCCTGCCAGGTGAGGCGCAGGTCGACCGGTCCGAGGCAGAAGTCGCCCCGGCGCACCACGGCCCCGTCGAGGCGGGCCACGTCGTCACCGCTGCGGCGGGCGCCTGCGAACGACAGCTCCAGCCGCCACGGCTCGAAGGGCTTGTCGACCTTGTCCCGCTCCAGGCGCTCCAGCGCCCGCTCTGAGATCTTCACCTTGCCGGCCAGCTTCTCGGTGCGGTCCTCGGAGAACTTGCGCTGGGCCTTGTCCCGGTCCTTCGGGTTCTTCTTGCTCTTGGTCACCCCCTTCACCGCCCAGTCCCGCTGGGTGCGCACCCGGGCCTGGAGCGTGGTGCGGGAGGACTGGTACTCGCCGTAGGCCTCGCCGGCCTGGCTGCGGGCCAGCTCCCTGGCCTCCTGCCAGTCGGTCCACCCGCCGGCGAACTCGACGCTGCGGCGGCTGTGCTGGTCGATCTCGAGCACCCGGGTGACCGTGCGGTCGAGGAACGCCCGGTCGTGGCTGATGACGACCAGACCCCCGGGCAGTGAGCCGCAGAACCGTTCCAGCAGCTCGAGGCCCTGGAAGTCGAGGTCGTTGGTGGGCTCGTCGAGGAGCAGCACGTCGAAGCGGGACATGAGCACGGCCGCCAGGGCGGCGCGGGCCTGCTGGCCGCCCGACAGGTCATCAACCGCGACATCGAGCTTCTCCGGGGCCAGCCCCACCTCGGGCAGGACGGTCCCGATGCGGGTCTCGAGGTCGTCGCCCCCGAGGGCGAGGAAGCGCTCGAGCGCGTCGCCGTGGGCCTCGATGGCCGCGACATCGGCCGAAAGGGCGGCGGTGGCCCGCTCGAGCTCGGCCTCGGCCTCGGCCACCCCGGTGCGCCGGGCCAGGTAGTCGCGCAGCACCTCCCGTCCGTGCGGCTCGGCCTCCTGGGCCAGGTAGCCCACGGTGAGCGAGTCGGGGGCCCGCTCGACCCGCCCGCCGTCGGGCCGGTCGAGCCCGGCCAGGATGCGCAGGAACGTGGTCTTGCCCACCCCGTTCGGCCCCACCAGGCCCACCCGGCTGCGGGGCCCGACGGCCAGCGACACCCCCCCGAGCACCACCTGGCCACCGAGGTCGCGGGTCACCTCCACCGCGCTCAGCACGGAGGCAGCGTAGGACCTCCTACCCGACAGGAGATCCGTCTCGTCCGATGGAGATGGGTGGAGATCCACCTGTCGGCCCCCGGTAACCTTCCTCGGGTGGAGCATCCGTACCTCGCCGCCGCCCGGGAGCGGGTCGTGGTGTTCGACGGGGCCACGGGCACCAACCTGCAGCTGTGCGATCTCGGGCCCGACGACTTCGGGGGGCCGGCGCTCGAGGGCTGCAACGAGATCCTGGTGCGGACCCGGCCGGACGTCATCCGCCAGCTCCACGCCTCGTTCCTCGAGGTCGGCGTCGACTGCATCGAGACCGACAGCTTCGGGTCGTCGTCGGTAGTGCTGGCCGAGTATGACCTGGCCGGCGAGGCCTACGCCCTGAACGTCGAGGCGGCCGTGCTGGCCCGGGAGATGGCCGACGCCTACGCCACCGCCGACCGGCCCCGCTGGGTGGCCGGCTCCATGGGCCCCACCACCAAGCTGCCCACCCTCGGCCACATCGCCTACCGGGAGATGCGCGACTCCTTCGCCGAGCAGGCCGCGGGGCTTCTGGCGGGCGGGGTCGACCTGTTCATCATCGAGACCCAGCAGGACCTCCTCACCGTCAAGGCGGCCATGAACGGTTGCCGGCGGGCCATGCTGACCGCCGGCCGCCAGGTGCCCCTGCAGATACAGGTCACCATCGAGACCAACGGTCGGATGCTGGTGGGCTCGGAGATCGGCGCCGCCCTGGTGTCGATCGACGCCATGAGGGCCGACGTCATCGGCCTGAACTGCGCCACCGGCCCGGGCGAGATGACCGAGCACCTGCGCCACCTGCAGGCCAACAGCGCAGTGCCCATCTCATGCCTGCCCAATGCCGGCCTGCCCTCGATCGTCGACGGCCGCACCCACTACGACCTCACGCCGGCCGAGCTGGCCGAGCACCACGCCCGCTTCGTCACCGAGCTCGGCGTCAGCGTCGTCGGCGGCTGCTGCGGCACCAGCCCCGACCACCTCAGGGCCGTGGTCGAGCGCTGTGCCTCGCTCACGCCCCGGACCCGTGACCCCCGCCCCGAGCCGGCGGCCACCTCGATCTACTCGCCTGTCCCCTACGACCAGGACGTGTCGGTGCTGCTCATCGGCGAGCGCACCAACACCAACGGGTCCCGGGCCTTTCGCGACGCCCTGCTCGAGCAGCGGTGGGACGACGTGGTGCGGATCGGCACCGACCAGGTGAAGGAGTCGGCCCACCTGGTCGACATCTGCGTCGACTACGTGGGCCGCGACGGGGCGGCCGACATGGACGAGGTGGCCAGGCGCTTCGCCACCGCCGTGCCCCTCCCCCTGGTCCTCGACTCCACCGAGCCGCCCGTGCTCGAGGCCGGCCTCGAGCGGCTGGGCGGCAAGTGCCTGCTCAACTCGGCCAACCTCGAGGACGGCGAGGAGCCGGGCAGCCGGTTCGACCGGGTCATGTCGCTGGCCCAGGAGCACGGGGCCGGGGTGATCTGCCTCACCATCGACGAGGAGGGCCAGGCCCGCACCCGCGAGCGCAAGCTGGCCATCGCCCGCCGCATCCGCGACCTGGCCAACGAGCGCTACGGGATCGCCTCCGAGGACCTGTTCTTCGACTGCCTGGCCCTGACCCTCGGCACCGGCCTCGAGGAGAGCTTCGGCGACGGGGTGGAGACCATCGAGGCCATCCGCCTGGTGAAGGCCGAGCTGCCTGGCGTCCACACCGTGCTCGGGCTGTCGAACGTGTCGTTCGGCCTGTCCCCCGGGCTGCGTCACTACGTGAACTCGGTGTTCCTCCACGAGTGCCGCCAGGCCGGCCTCGACGCCGCCATCCTGCACGCCGGGAAGATCCTGCCGATGAACAAGATCCCGGACCGGGCCCGGGAGCTTTGCCTCGACCTGATCTGGAACCGCCGCACCGAGGGCCACGACCCCCTCGGCCTGCTGCTCAACGAGTTCTCCGATGCCAAGGGCGCCAGCACCACCGTGCACGAGGATCGCACCGGCTGGCCGGTCGAGCAGCGGCTCTCCCAGAGGATCATCGACGGCGACCGCACCGGGCTCACCGCCGAGCTCGACGAGGCGCTGGCCGCAGGGATCCCGGCCCTCACCATCGTGAACGACGTGCTCCTTGACGGCATGCGCACCGTGGGCGAGCTGTTCGGCTCGGGCCAGATGCAGCTGCCCTTCGTGCTGCAGTCGGCCGAGACGATGAAGATGGCCGTCGACCACCTCAAGCCCCACATGCCCAAGGTCGAGGGCCAGACCTCCAAGGGCAGAATCGTCCTGGCCACGGTGAAGGGCGACGTGCACGACATCGGCAAGAACCTGGTCGACATCATCCTCACCAACAACGGCTACGAGGTCCACAACATCGGGATCAAGGTGCCCCTGTCGCAGATGGTGGAAAAGGCCCGGGAGGTGGGCGCCGACGCCCTCGGCATGAGTGGGCTGCTGGTGAAGAGCACGCTGGTCATGCGCGACAACCTCCTCGAGCTGAACGAGCTGGGCGGCACCGTACCCGTGCTCCTGGGCGGCGCCGCCCTCACCCGCCGCTACGTCGAGCGCGACCTGCGCGAGGTCTACGAGGGGCGGCTGTTCTACGGCAAGGACGCCTTCGAGGGGCTGCGCACCATGGACCGGCTCATGGGCATGGAGCGGGGAACGGTCGACGACGACCGCGCCTGGGGCCGCACCCCCGAGGGGCGCGAGGTGCCCGCTGTGGTCGAGGACGCCGCCGCGACCGTGGCCAGGCCCCGCCGCTCGCCGGTGATGGCCGACGACAACCCGGTGCCCCCGGCCCCCTTCTGGGGCAGCCGCCTGGCCCGGGGCGTGGCCCTCGACGAGATCGCCGCCTGGGTCAACGAGACCGCCCTGTTCCGCACCCAGTGGGGCTTTCGCCCCGACAAGGCCACGGGCGAGACCGACGAGGAGATGCGGGTGCGGGTGCGGGGCACCCTCCGCCTGCAGCTGGCCGCGGCCAAGGCCGGCGGGGTCCTGGTGCCCCAGGTCGTCTACGGCTACTTTCCCGCCAACGGCGACGGTGACGACCTGGTCATCTGGCAGGACGCCGATCGTCGTGCCGAGCGGTGCCGCTTCTCCTTCCCCCGCCAGCCGGCCGAGCCGTTCCTGTCGATCGCGGATGCGTTCCGGCCTGTCGAGTCCGACCAGGTCGACGTGGCCGCTTTCACCATCTGCACGATGGGCGGCGAGATCACTGAAGCGGCGGCCACGCTGAAGGCCGCCGACCGCTACAGCGACTACGTGTTCCTCCACGGCCTCGGGGTGGAGATGACCGAGGCGCTGGCCGAGCTGTGGCACCACCGGGTGCGCGAGGAGCTGGGCATCGCCGGAGAGGACGGCACCCTGCCCCAGATCCTCCACAAGCAGGGCTACCGCGGTGGCCGCTACTCGTGGGGCTACCCCGCCTGCCCCGACCTGGAGGACAACCTGAAGGTGGCCGAGCTGCTCGGCGCCGACCGCATCGGCCTCGAGGTCTCCGAGGACACCGGGTTCCAGTTCCAGCCCGAGTACAGCACCTCGGCCGTCATCTGCCACCACCCCCAGGCCAAGTACTTCGTCACCTGATCAACCCTTCGGGCCGACCCCTGTCGGTTGAGCATCCCGGCCGACGGGAAGGGGTTCAGGGATGGGAGACCGCAGCAACGATCACGTGGTGGTGCCCTTCGTCGCCGGCGAGGCCGACCTCGGGCTGCTGCGCGCCGTCTCGCCCTTCATGGCCCCGACGCTGGCCGACCACGTCGCCGCCGTCGAGGAGGGGGGCCAGGTCCTGGCCGAGAGCGGCGTCCGCGTCGACCTGGTGCCGGTCTGGGCTCCCCTGTTCCTGGTGTGGTGCACCGAGGCCGGCGTCGACCCGGGGTCAGCCGACGCCCTGCAGCGCTGGACCGGTCGCGGCGGACTGGTGGCGGTGGCCTACACCCACTACGAGTCGGGGTCGATCGCCGGGCTGATCGAGCTCGAGGAGGTGCGGTCGTGGGCGCTGCGCAGCATCCTCACCGACGACAACCGGTCGACCGAGCGGGCCGTCGCCTCGGTCTGGGCGGCGGCCACGGCCTTCCTCGAGGTCATCGCCGGTCACGCCGCCCTGGGCAGCGAGCTCGACGTGGCCGTCCCCACCTGGGGCTCCCCGGCCCACTGGCACCTCGACGGGACGTCGTGCGAGGACTCCTCGCCCACCCTCGACCACGTCCACGCCGCGGTGATGGAGGGGCTGGCCATCGACGGTGCCGCCGTCCTGGTCGAGCCCCGCGACCGCGCATCCACCGTGCGCGTGTGGGACCTGAGCCCCAACGGGGTCCGCCCCCTCAGCGCCGAGGAGGCCGGCGAGCGCTGCGAGCCGGCGGCCGGGGCCACCGTGGTCAACGCCTGGGGCGACAGGTGACCCCGGGGCGCCGTCAGCTGGCCAGGACGAGGCGGGCCACCAGGTCGGTGCCGAAGGCGGTGAGGATGGCCAGGTAGAGCAGGCCGGTGGCAGCCATCACCGCCGAGTAGGCCCGCTCCCGCAGGGCGGCGGTGGTGACCAGCGACAGCCCGATCGTGGTGACGGCACAGGCCACCCAGAACCAGCCCAGGATTCCGCCGTAGCCGTCGTCGATCGAGCCGGAGAGGACCGAGAGCATCCCGGTCGGCAGCAGCAGGGCGGCCACCTCGACGGGCCACAGGATCTGCAGCCACCGGTTCAGCTCGTTGATGGGGCCCCGGCCGAGCCCAGGCTGCACCAGGTACCAGTGCCCGAGCAGCATGGCGTCGCTCACCGATCCGAGGAAGGCGGCGCCCACCAACGTGCGCAGCAGGGCCAGGCCGGTGGGGCCGTCGGCGGCCACGGCGGCGGCCACCAGGCCCACGAACCCGAGCACGGGGGCCACCAGGTCGAGGGCCGGGGGGAACTCCGGGCCGGTCGTGGGGCGGGGCGCCTCCTCCTCGTCGGCCCCGGGGGGCGGGCCGGTGCCCGTGGCGGCGGCCACCCGGGTGCGGCGCCGCTCCTCGACGGCCCGGGGCCCGGACACCCCGGCCCTGCGGCGCACCACCGACACCACCAGGGCGACGGTGGTTGCAACGAGCGCGCCGGCGGTGGCGGCCTCGCGCACCGGCACCGGGTTGAACCGCAGCCCGGCCCACAAGGCGATGGCCGCCATCACCCCGTAGGTTCCCCGCAGCAGCCAGCCGTAGCCGATGCCGACCAGGCGCCGCCGTGTGGTCACCCAGAGGAACGCAAGGCCACCCGTGGCCCACTGCAGCAGGACGGTGGCGACGTCAAGGGAGATCATCTGGGCGGCCGAGCCTCCCACCTGGCCCGGGGGTGGGCCAACCCGGCGGGCCTACAGGCCGAGGGTGGCGGCGTCCAGGTCCATCAGGTCCTCGTCGTCTCGTCGTCGGTCTTCGGCGTGGTGGCCCGCCTGTAGACCCACAGGGCCAGGCCGACCGGCGGCAGGAGCAGGGTGAGGGCGCCGTAGAGCCGGCCGTCGAGGCCCCGGCTGTCCATGTCTCGAGCCACGATCGTGCAGAAGATGAGGCCGAACGGCACGCCCACCATGACGACGAGGAAGAGGAGGAAGGCGCTCATGTGGGGACCGCTGATCGGGCGGCGGCGGCGGCTTGGGCGGCGTGGTGGCTGGAGCGGGTGAGGGGGGAGGCCTCGACGTGGGCGATGCCGAGGGCCTCGCCGGTGGCCTTGAGGCGCTGGAAGTCCCCTGGGTGCCACCAGCGGGCCACGGGAAGGTGGTGGCTGGTGGGCCGCAGGTACTGGCCGAGGGTGACGATGTCGACGCCGAGGGCGGCGAGGTCGGCGAGCACGCCCACCACCTCGTGATCCTCCTCGCCCATGCCGAGGATGACCGACGTCTTGGTGGTCAGGCCGGCGGCCCGGCCCCGGGCCAGCACGGCCAGGCTGCGGGCGTAGGAGGCCTGGGGGCGCACGGCCCGCTGTAGCCGGGGCACGGTCTCGACGTTGTGGTTCCACACCTCGGGGCGGGCGGCGGCCACCGCGTCGAGGGCGGCCGGATCGCCCTTCAGGTCGCTGATGAGCACCTCGACCGCCGACCCCGGGTTGCGGCGGCGGATGGCAGCGACGGTGGCGGCCACGTGGGCGGCCCCGCCGTCGGCCAGGTCGTCTCGGGCCACCATGGTGACCACGACGTGGGTGATCCCGGCCCGGGCCACCGCCTCGGCCACCCGGTCCGGCTCGCCGGGGTCGGGCGGGCCGGGGCGGCTGGTGTCCACCAGGCAGAACCCGCAGGCCCGGGTGCAGCGCCCGCCCAGCACCATGAAGGTGGCCGTGCCCTCGGCCCAGCACTCCGACAGGTTGGGGCAGCCGGCCTCCTCGCACACCGTGACCAGCTCGAGGTCGCGCAGCCGCCGCTTCATGGCCAGGACCTCGGGGCCGTGCTGGACCCTGGGCCGCAGCCAATCCGGCTTGGGTTCGGCCAGGGGAACGGCGGCGGCGGCGTTGCCTCCGGCCTCGGCCAGGCGACCGAGGAGGCGCACGGGACCGGCGGCGGGCGTGCCGTGCCGCTCGGGCCGGACGGCGGCACCCGGCCCTGCCCCCCGGGAGAAAGGAGCAAGATCCTGGGGCGCCACCCGCCAGGCCACGTCCTGGCGCTCGACCAGGCCGTCTGGCACATTGAGCTGCCCGCTCTGAGGGGCCGCTCGGGCCCAGTGCTCCCCGCTCTGAGGGGCCGCTCGGGCCCAGTGCTCCCCGCTCTGAGGGGCCGCTCGGGCCCAGCGCTCCCCGCTCTGAGGGGCCGCTCGGGCCCAGCGCATGGTGGCCTGGCGCACGATGGCGTCGACAACGGTCTGCATGGGCACGTCGACGCCCTCGGCCCGCAGGCTGGTGACGGCGGCGTCGGGAAGGCCGCAGGGCACGATGTGTCTGAACATGGTGAGGTCAGGGTCGACGTTGAGGGCGAACCCGTGCATCGAGCGGCCCCGGGTGACCCGGGACCCGACGGCGCAGACCTTGCGGGGCCGGGGACCGTTCGGGTCCGCCCAGACCCCTTCATGGCCGGGGCGGTCGAGGCGCCCGCAGCCGCCCAGGCCGAGGTCGGCCAGGGCGTCGATCACGACCTGCTCGATGGCCGCCATGTGGGCGGGGACGGAGCCGGGGCCGCCGGGCACCGAGACGATCGGGTAGCCCACCAGCTGGCCCGGCCCGTGGTAGGTGACCTGGCCGCCCCGGTCGGCCCGCACCACCTCGGCCCCCACGCCGGCCGGGTCGACCAGCACGTCCTCGGGCCGGCCCCGCACCCCGAGGGTGAAGACGTGAGGGTGCTCCATCAGCAGCAGGTGGTCGTCGCCCCCCGGCCCCCCGTGGAAGGCCCGCTGCACGACCAGCGCGTCGCCGTAGCGCACCCGGCCAAGCCACCGCACCCTGAGCACGGGTATCGACGCTAACGGCGCCGCCGCCCAACCGCCGACGAGGCCCCGCCGATCCGCCTCCACCCCTGCCCGAGCCGGCGTGTCCCTCAGACCCTGCCGACGAACGTCAGCCGGTCGGGTCGAACACCCACCGCGTGGCCCGGTTGGAGAACTCCTCCTCCCGCTCGATGACGGCAAAGGCGCGCTCAGGCTCGACCTCGAACATGACGTTCTGGCCCAGGAACTCGGCGCTGAGGTCCGGCGAGGCGGGTCGGTACTTCTCCAGGTAGCGCTCGATCCACCGGCGCTGGGGCTCACCGGTCGGTACCGGTGCTGCCCGGCCCTCCAGCGAGAGGCATTCGACGGTGTCCTCGGTCATGACGACGGTGCGCCCGTTGGCGGCCAGGTTGCGGGCCTTGCGGGAGCGGGGCCCGCACGAGAAGGCGAAGCGGCCCCGGGCGTCGTCCCACACTCCCCAGACGGGCAGCGCATGCGGGCGACCCGCGGCGGAGACGGTGACGAGCCAGAAGCTCCGGTTGGCCGCCAGCCGTTCGGCGGCCCAGGACGTCGTCACGTCCAGTGGGGTTGCGAAGTTCCACCCGGAGCCGGGCTCAGATCTCGGTGGACCAGTCCCGGGTCTCGAGGATTTCCTTGACGCGGGCGACGAAGGCGGCGGCGTAGGCGCCGTCGAAGGCTCGGTGGTCGAAGGAGAGGGCCAGGATGCCGACGGGGTGGACGGCGATGCCGTCGCTGCCGTCGGGCAGGGTGACCGCCACCGGCTTCTTCTTGACGCCGTCGGTGGACAGGATGGCCGTCTGGGGCTGGCTGATGACCGGGATGGTGAGGAACGTGCCGAAGGGCCCGGCGTTGGTGAGGGTGAAGGTGCCGCCCACCAGGTCGTCGGGGGAGAGGCGCTTGGTGCGGGCCTTGGCGGCCAGGTCGCCGACCTGGCGGGCGATCGGGCGCAGGCGCTTCTCGTGGGCGTCACGGATGACGGGGACGAGCAGGCCCTCGAAGCCGAGGTCGACGGCGATGCCGAGGTCGACGTAGCGGTGGACGATCAGCTCGTCGTCGCCCACCGAGGAGTTGACGTGGGGGTAGTCGGCTAGAGCGTCGATGACGGCGCGGGCCACGAAGGGCAGGTAGGTGAGGCCCACGCCCTCCTCGGCCTTGAACGCGTCCTTCTTGGCCTTGCGCACCTTCTCGACCCCGAGGTAGTCGACCTCGACCGCCACCATGGTGTGGGCGCTGGTGGCCTTCGAGCGCACCATGTGCTCGGCCGTGGCTCGCCGGATGCGGGTGAAGGGGATGACCTCGTCCCGCTCGCCGGCCTGGGCGCCCGGGAACGGCGTCGGCCGGGGGGAGGGCGGTTCCGAGGCGGCGGGCGCAGGGGCCGGGGCCTTGGCGGCCGGGGCTGGTGCTGTTGCCGGCTTGGCCGAGCCGCCGCCGCCGCCGACCAGCTTCAGGACGTCGTTGCGGGTGATGCGACCGCCCACCCCGGTGCCCGAGATCTGGGCCGGGTCCAGGCCGTGCTCGGCGATCAGCCGCCGCACGACCGGCGACAGCAGGGCGCCCCCCGAGCCGGGCGCGCTGTCCTTGGGCGGGTCTGCGGGCGCCGCCTCGGTGGGGGCGCCGTCGGACTGGACGTCGGGGGCCTCGTCCGAGGTCGGGGCCTCCGCCTCCGGTTCGACCTCGGCCGACTCGGCCGCGGCAGGCTCAGGGGTGGCGGGCGCGGCCGGGGCCGCGCCGTTCCCGCCGGGGGCGGCGCTCGAGATGCGGGCCAGGACAGTGCCGACAGCGACGGTCTCGCCCTCGGACACCAGGATCTCGGCCACGTACCCGCTCGCGGGCGACGGCACCTCCGAGTCGACCTTGTCGGTCGAGACCTCGTAGAGCACCTCGTCCTCGGCGACCTGGTCGCCGACCGCCTTGGTCCATCGGGTGATCGTCCCCTCGGTGACGGTCTCCCCGAGCTGCGGCATCGTGATGTCGGCCATCAGCCGTGCAACCCCCTCCCGGTGAGCGCCATGACGGCCTCACCGAACGTCTCCGACAGCGTCGGGTGGGGCTGCAGGAGCTGCGCCACCTCGTCGACCGTCGCTTCCCAGTTGACGGCCAGGTAGCCCTGGCCCAGCTGCTCGGTGACCCACGGCCCGGCGAGGTGCACGCCGAGTATCCGCCCGGCGCCTCCGTCGGCCTGCTTCTCGGCCACGATCTTCACCAGCCCGTCGGTCTCACCCAGGATGATCGCCCGCCCGTTGCCCACCATCTTCAGCTTCTCGACCACCACGTCGTGGCCGGCGGCCTTGGCCGCCTCCTCGGTGAGGCCGGCGTAAGCCGCCTCGGGATGGCTGTAGATGCACCACGGAACCTTGTCGTAGTCGACGGCCAGCGCTGGCTCGCCGAGGGTGTCCTTGATGGCCACGATCGCCTCGGCGAAGGCCACATGGGCCAGCTGGGGGGTGTTCACCAGGTCGCCCACCGCCCAGACACCGTCGGCCGAGGTGCGCATTGTGCCGTCGACCTTCACGAAGCCCGTGTCATCGACCTCCACGCCGGTGCCGTCCTCGAGCAGCCCGTCGGCGTAGGGGCGCCGACCGACCGACATCACGATGGCGTCGACGGCCAGGGACTGGTCGCCGTTCCAGCGGATCACGGTGGAGCCGTCGGCCTGCGGCTCGTGGCCCTCGACCTTGGCATCGGTGTGGATGGTCATGCCCCGCTTCACGAACGCCTTCTGCAGCACGGCCCGGATGTCTTTGTCCACGGGTGGCATCAGGGTGGGCAGGAACTCGAGGATGGTCACCGCACAGCCCAGGTCGCACAGGGCCGAGGCGAGCTCGCAGCCGATCACCCCGCCGCCGACCACAGCGACCCGCTTGGGCAGCGAGGTCCACGACAGCACCTCGTCGGAGGTGTGCACGTGGGTGCCGTCGACCTCGAAGCCGGGCAGGGTGCGGGGCACCGACCCGGCGGCCAGGATGACGTTGTCTGCCTTCAGCACCGTGCCGTCGTCGACCTTGACGGCCCGGCCCTCGGCCAGCCGCCCGAAGCCCTTGATCACCGTGACCTTGCGCTTCTTGAGCAGGCCGGCCAGGCCGCCCACCAGCTGGTCGACCACCTTCTGCTTGCGGGCCTGGGCCACCCCGAAGTCGATGGCGGGCTCGCCGGCGCTGATCCCGAAGGACGAGGCGTGGGCCACGGTGCGGTACACCTGGGCCGTCTCGAGGTACTCCTTGGCCGGGATGCAGCCGCGGTTGAGGCAGGTGCCGCCGACTTTGTCCTTCTCGACCACGGCGACATTCAGGCCGGCGGACGCGCCGTAGAGGGCCGCGGCGTAGCCTCCGGGACCGCCGCCGATCACGACGACGTCGAACTGCTCGGCCAGGGGAACCACCACCTCGTCTGTGGGTTGCGAGCCTCAGCGATGGTAGTAGTCGCTGAGCGAGTGGCTGGTCCGCAGACGACTACTGCCGTCCCGTGGTGGATGTGGGCGCCGGCACCTGGTTCACCTTGCTCCTGGCGTCGCCGGTGCTCAGGCTGACGAGCAGGAAGGTGCCGGCCAGCAGGATGGCCACGCCGCACAGGAGGGCGGCAACGATGAGCTTGCGGGTGCTCACGGCTGCGACCGTAGCCATCGAGCCAGGCAAGCCCACGTTCCGCCGGGAGAAGGGGTGCGCCCAGCGCTACGTACTCCCGACAGCTCGTCGTGGCCTCTAGGGTGGAGCCGAACGATCTGCGCAAGGGGAGCCCGGTGCACCGGGCTGAGAGGCGGGGCCAGGCCCGCGACCCTCGGACCGGCCCGGTCATGCGGGCCCAAGGGAGGCGCTCCACATGGCTCCAACGACCATCGAGGACGGGCTGGTCCTGGGCGGCCGCACCTTCGGCTCCCGCCTGCTGCTCGGCACCGGGAAGTTCCCGTCGAACGCATCGCTTGCCGCCAGCATCGAGGCGTCCGCCGCCGAGATCGTGACCGTGGCCCTGCGCCGGGTCGACCCCACGGCAGGCGAGGACATCCTCGACGCCCTGCCGGCCAGCGTGCTGCTGCTGGTCAACACCAGCGGGGCGGTCGACGCGCAGGAGGCCGTGCGCCTGGCCCGCCTGGCCCGCTCCGGGGGGGCGCCGCCCTGGGTGAAGCTGGAGGTGACCCCCGACCCCCGCCACCTGTGGCCCGACCCGATCGAGACCCTGGCCGCCGCCGAGCGCCTGGTGGCCGACGGGTTCACCGTCCTGCCCTACTGCCCCGCCGACCCCGTGCTGTGCAAGCGCCTCGAGGAGGTCGGCTGTGCCGCAGTGATGCCCCTCGGGTCGTTCATCGGCTCAAACCAGGGCATCACCACCCGGGAGACGCTGACCGTCATCATCGAGCAGGCCCGGGTTCCCGTGGTCGTCGACGCCGGCCTGGGGGCGCCCTCGCACGCCGCCGACGCCCTGGAGCTGGGCGCCGACGCCGTGCTGGTGAACACCGCCATCGCCACCGCCGCCGATCCGGCGGGCATGGCTCGCGCCTTCCGCCTCGCCGTCGAGGCCGGGCGGCTGGGCCACCTCGCCGGCCTGGCCGGCCGGGCGCACACCGCCCGGGCCTCGTCGCCACTCACCGGCTTCCTGGAGCAGGTGTGACTGGGCCGGGCCGCCCGACCCGGAGCGACCGCGCCTCCAGAGTGCCCACTTGTGGCCTCTCTGGGCATCAGAAGTGGGCACTCCCGGCCAGGATCGCCGCCGGAGCCGAGCTGGGGTGGCACGGGTGACTGACGTCACCATCGAGCTCGGCTCGCGGCCTACCGGGGTGCCGGCCGGCACCGCGGCGGCCGACCTGCTGGCCACCGACCTCCCGGCCTGGCGGCGGCGGGTGGACAGCGCCACCCCGGCCCAGGTCGAGCGCCTCCTGGCCGCCGGCCGGGGCCGGGCCGCCGACCTACCCACGTTGCTGTCGGGCGCCGCCGCCGACCGCCTGGAGGACCTGGCCGGCGGCGCCCAGCGCCTCACCCGGCAGCGGTTCGGGAAGGCGGTGCGACTGTTCGCCCCCCTGTACCTGTCCAACGAGTGCGTCAGCGTCTGCACCTACTGCGGGTTCTCGGCCGGCAACGAGATCGCCCGCCGCACCCTCAGCGTGGAAGAGGCCGTGGCCGAGGCCCAGGCCCTGGTCGAGCGGGGCTTCCGCCATGTGCTGCTGGTGGCCGGCGAGCACGCCCGGATCGTCTCCAAGGGCTACCTCGAAGAGGTGGTGCGGGCATTGGCCCCCCTGGTGCCCCAGCTCTCGGTCGAGGTCCAGGTGTGGGACGAGGCCACCTACGAGCGGCTGGTGGCGGCCGGCTGCGATGGCCTGATCGTCTACCAGGAGACCTACGACGACACCACCTACGCCGAGGTCCACCGGCTGGGCAAGAAGCGCAACGCGGCGTGGCGCCTGGCCGCCCCCGACCGCGGCGCGGCGGCGGGGATGCGCCGCCTCGGCATCGGCGCCCTCCTGGGGCTCCACGGCGACTGGCGCACCGAGGCGCTGGCCGTGGCCGCCCACGCCGAGGCCCTCACCCGGCGGTGGTGGCGCTGCGAGGTGCAGGTGTCGCTCCCCCGCCTGCGGCCCGCGGCCGGCGGCTACGAGCCGGCCGACCCGGTCGACGACCGGTCCCTCACCCAGCTGGTGTGCGCCCTGCGGCTGTGCCTGCCGGATGTGGGCATCAGCCTGTCCACCCGAGAGCCGGCGGCGCTGCGCGACGCCCTCGTCCCGCTCGGCGTCACCACGCTGTCCGCCGGTAGCCACACCGAGCCGGGGGGCTACGCCAGCGAGAGCGACGCCGAGCCCCAGTTCGAGGTGAGCGACGACCGCTCCCCCGCCGAGGTCGCCGCCGCCCTGCGGGCCCTGGGCTACGACCCGGTCTGGAAGGACTGGCAGCGCTGAGGTCGGGGCCTGGCCCGTGCCAGGCTCCGGGAATGGCCGCCCACGACCAGCACGGTGCCGACATCCGCTTCGACTGGGGGCCCAACGGCCTCGACGCCCTTTTGGCCGGCGGGGTGCGCACCGTGGTGGTGGTCGACGTCCTGCGCTTCACCACCGCCGTCGACGTGGCCTGCGGCCGGGGCGCGGCCGTCACCCCCTGGCCCGTGGCCGACCAGGGCGCGGCCGAGGAGGCGGCCCGCCGCGGCGCCCTCCTGGCCCAGGCCGAACCCGCCGGTGGTGACGTGGGCGTACCGTCGCTGTCGCCGGTCTCGCTGCGGAACCTGCAGCCGAGCGACCACCTCCTGCTCCCGTCGCCCAACGGAGCGGCGGTGGCCTGCCGGGCCGCCGCCGCCGGCGTCACCGTCCTGGCCGCGTGCCTCCGCAACGCCACCGCCGTCGCCCACGCCGTCACCGCCTTCCCGCTCGGGGTGGTCGCAGCCGGGGAGCGGTGGCCCAACGGCTCCCTCCGCCCGGCGGTCGAGGACGCCTGGGGTGCCGGTGCGGTGATCGCCGCCCTCAGCCCACCCACCGGGGCCGACCCCGCGCTCGCCCTCTTCGCCCTGTTCAGCGCTCCCGAGGCCGCGCCCGGACACCCGGCGACGACCCCGTCCCGCACTCTGTCACCCGAGGCCGCCTGGGCCGCGACCAGCGTCCCCGCCGACGTCGCCACCCTCCTGAAGCTGACGGCAAGCGGCCGCGAGCTGGACGAAGCCGGCTGGTCCCTCGACATCGAGGTCGCCGCCGCCCAAGACGTCAGCCAGACCGTCCCCCGCCTCGACAAGACAGGAATCTTCCGAGGCTGAATGGGCGGAACAGTGCCGCGTGGCCAGAGGTAGCAGCGGAGCAGCAGTGGACGGCCCTCGAAGGGCCGTCCGCTGCTCCCACCCTCAACAAGGCATCCCGTGCCCCGGGGAGGGCGGCGGCCCCGTGCCGCAGAGCGAGTTGGTCTGTCTGAGCGAACGGCACGGGGCCGCCGCCCAACCGCCGCGAGAGTCGCGGCAGCAACAACCTCAGCGCCGCGCGGCGTGGAGCATGCCGACCAGCTCCTGGCGGACGGCGTCGGGCGCCGCCTGCTCGGTGCGGAACCCGACCCGGAACGCCGCCTGCTGACGGGGCCCGGTGACCGAGGCCACGACCTCGAACCCGTAGCGGTCGACGGCGGTCATCTGGGCCGAGGTGACATCGTCCCGCCCGGCGTAGGCGTGGCACAGCTCGACGAGGGCCTCGGCGTGGTCGGCGTTCATGTGGCCGACGATCCCCGCGGCGTGGGCGGCGAGGGGGTCGGGCTCGGCCGAGGCGTAGTCGGCGACGTCGACCCACGACATGCGCCCGAACCCGCCGACGTAGCGGATCTGCTGCACCTCCAGCCGCACGCACAGGAAGTCGCCGTAGGCCACGTAGAAGGCCTGCGGGTTGGCCGCCAGGTACGCCTCCTTCGCCCTCTGCGCCTCCGCCTCGTCGCCGACCTGCTCAAGCCGGCCGAGGAGGGTGGCCCGGCTGGCGGCCAGGGGGTCCGACCCGTCGGTGACCGCCTCGAGCACCAGGAGGCTGGCTCGGGGATCGGCCAACAGGTTGCGGGTGTGCTCGGCCAGGGTGCTGACGAAGCTGACCGGTCGGCCCCCGGGGTCCAGCCCGTAGGTGACGACCGACCCGAACGGCGTGCCCGGCGGGTCGACGGCCAGGGTGGCCAGCGAGCCACGGGTCTGTCCGGCCACCAGCGTGCGCACCCGCTCGGCGTGCGACGGCTCGGCGGCGGCGTTGGTGGCCGGCTCGGCCGGCTCGCTCCCCGGGTCGTACCCCGGTATGACGTGCCCGCCGCTCATGACGTGCCCTCTGGTCGCTCCGACGCCGACCTCATGCCTTCGCCTTCCCTCGGGGGCCCTCCCGTGCCGGGCCCTGTTCCGCCCGCTCCGACGGGCCGCTCGGGCCCCTCCCCTCGGTCCACGCGAAGACGGCCGGCACCTGCGCTCATGACCCTCCCATCATCTGCTCGACCGTGCGCTTGGCCTCGGCCAGGCCCATGCCGGTCTGCTCGTGCACCAGGCTCATGGCCGCCAGCTTGTCGCCCCGGTCCAGCAGGGCCTGCACGCCCGGGCCCACCTTCATCTCCCGGGGCACCTGGTCGCCGTCGAGGCTGAGGTGGCTGAAGAGGAAGTCGATCCGCCGCTCGAGCTCGATCAACCGTCGGGTGAGCTCGGCCTCGGATGCCATGAGCCAACGCTACCGCCCGTCCCGGGTCCCACCTACCTCGACGCAGCCGCGATCCTCGCCGACCTTGGCCTGTCTCCCGAGGTCGAGGTGGTCGAGGTCCGCAAACGATTCAGTCGGCCGCCGAAAGTGCGCCCCAGCCGCCACCCCCAGGGGTCACGACGCGGACCACGTCGCCAGCCTCGAGGGCAACGGTGCTGGCCGCGGGCAGCGCCTCCGCGCCCTCGTCAGCACCGCCCCGCACCAGCCAGTTCTCGCCCGCCGCACCCGGACCTCCGCCCTGCAGCCCCCACGGCCGGGAGGTGCGCCGCTCGGTGATCAGGCTGAGGGTGCAGTCGACCAGCACCTCCACCTCCTTCACCAGCCCGTCGCCGCCCGGGAGCTGCCCGTCGCCGCCCGAACCCGCCCGCAGGGACAGCCGCCGCACCCGCATCGGGTAGGCCCGCTCGAACGCCTCGATCGGGGTGTTCTTGGTGTTCGTCATGGCCGTGTGGATGCCGCTGTCGCCGGGTGAGGTCGGGCCGCCGCCCTGGCCCCCGGCCAGGGTCTCGTAGGAGACGAAGCCGACCTGGGCCGAGCCGAGGATGACGTTGTTCATGGTGCCCTGGCCGGCAGCGGGCACCCGGTGGGGGGCGATCTGGGCCAGGGCGCCCAGGCACACATCGGCAACCCGCTGGCTCACCTCGACGTTTCCGGCGCCCACCGCCGCCGGCGGCTGGGCGTCGACCACCGAACCCGGCTCGGTCGAGAGGTGCACGGGGCGGAGGGCGCCGCCGTTGGCCGGAATGGTGGGGTCGGTGGCGCAGCGCACGGCGAAGGCCACCGCGCTTCCCGTCACGGCCCGCACGGCGTTGAGGTTGCCCACGGCTTGGGGGCCGGTGCCGGCGAAGTCGAAGGTCACCTCGTCGCCCGCCACCGTGACAGCCACCCGGACCACGGTCTGCGAGCCGTCGAGGACGTCGGAGAAGGTGGCCGTGCCGTCCGGCAGCTCGGAGAGGGCGGCCCGCATGCGGCGCTCGCCGTAGGCCACCACCTCCTCCAAGGGCCAGCCCTCGGCGGCCACCTCGGCGAAGCGGGCGACGCCGACGGCGTTGGCCCCCTCCTGGGCGGCCAGGTCGCCCCGGCGCTCCTCGGGGGTGCGGCTGTTGGCCAGCAGCACGGCCACCACCGTCGGCCCCAGGCGCACCGGGGGCAGGCGCAGGCCCTCCTGGTAGATCTCGTTGGCGTCGGGCGGGATCGACCCCGGCACCATGCCGCCCACATCGGCGTGGTGGGCCCGGTTGGCCACCCAGCCGACGAGGCGGCCGTCCACGTGGCAGGGGGCGACGAGGGTCATGTCGTTGAGGTGGGTGCCGCCGGCGAAGGGGTCGTTCAGCACCACCTGGTCGCCGGGGGCCAGATCGGCGAAGGCGTCGATGGCGGCCCGGACCGACGCCGGCATCGAGCCGAGGTGCACGGGGATCGACTCGCTCTGGGTCAGCAGCTCACCGTCGGCCGAGAACAGGGCGCACGAGCAGTCGGCCCGCTCCTTGATGTTCGGGCTCGAGGCCGCCCGTCGCAGCACGGCCTGCATCTCCTCGGCCACCCCGGTGAGCCGGGCGATGAGCACGGCCAGGGTGGCCGGGTCGGCGGCGCCCGCACCCGGGCCATCGGGGACAGCGGCGGCGGCGTCGGCGGCATCGGCATCGGCATCGGCATCGGCGGGCAGAGCCTCGACGGGCTCGGCCGGTCGCCCAGCACGTGCCGGCACATCGGCACGACGACGCCCACCATCGTCCCCCCCTTCCCGGCGCAGGACCCAGCTGCCGCTCGGGTGGAGCTCGGCCACCCAGCCCTCGGCCACCCAGATGGTGCAGTCGTCCTCGGCGATCACCGCCGGCCCGGTCACGGGCCCGTGGCGGTCGACGGGCGGCAGGGACTCGAGGTCGAGCCTGCTGGGCACCCGGGCCGTGGCCCGCACCGCCACCACCTCGACGGGCGTGCCGTCACGGCGGTAACCGTTGCGGCGCTCGTGCTCGGCCCCGAAGGCTTCGACCGTCGGGACGGTCAGCTCCCACGACTGGCCGGCGTAGCGGCAGTCCACGCCGACCTCCACCTCGACCGCCTCGGTCGACAGCCGGAGCGGGTCGGACACCAGCGCCCGCAGGTTGGCCGACCATCCCCCCTGGGACACCTCCACCCGGGCCAGAGCCTCCTTGGCCGCCTCCAGGCCGGCCCACACCAGGCCCTTGGTGTCAGCGGGCGTGGGCCACGACCTGACGACGTCGGCCTGACGGGGGGCGGCCAGCACCCCGGCCGCCGACAGCACGCCGGCCCGGGGCGGCACCACCACCGCCGGCATGCCCAGGGCGTCGGCCACGGCGCAGGCGTGCAGGGGCCCGGCGCCGCCGAAGGCCACGAGGGCCAGGTCGGCGGGATCGGCGCCCCGCTCGACCGACACCCCTCGCACGGCCTGGGTCATGGCCGCGTCGACCACCTCCAGGACCCCCGCCGCGGTCACGCCGGCGGCGTCGAGGGCGGCCGTGGCCGCCGCGAGGTCGAGGGCGTCCAGCCCGGGGAGGCCGGCCCCGGCCGGGATGCGGCCGGCCACCAGGTCGGCGTCGGTCACCGTGGCCTCGGTGCCGCCCTGCCCGTAGCAGGCGGGCCCGGGCGAGGCCCCGGCCGAGCGGGGCCCGACGGCGAGCGCCCCGCCGGGGTCGATGCGGGCGATCGAGCCGCCCCCGGCGCCGATGGTGTGCACGTCGAGGGAGGGAAGCCGCACCGGGAGCCCGGCCACGGTGCGCTCGCCGGCGGGGGCCGGTCGCCCGTCCTGGATCAGGCACACGTCGGTCGAGGTCCCGCCCATGTCGAAGGTCACGGCGTCTCCGAAGCCAGCGGCCGCCGCCGCCCACCCGGCGGCTGCGGCCCCGCCTGCCGGCCCCGACAGCAGCAGGCGGGCCGGCACCTGAGCCGCCTCGGCCACCGGCACCAGGCCCCCGGCCGAGGTGAGCACCAGCACCTCGGGCGCCAAGGCCCGAAGCCGCTCCAGGTAGTCCGCGCACAGCGGCCGCAGGAAGGCGTTGGCCGCCGTGGTCGACAGCCGCTCGTACTCCCGGTGCTGGGGCGACACCTCGAAGCTGCAGGTGACATCCAGGCCCCGGCCCCGCAGCTCGGAGGCCACGGCCTGCTCGTGGCTGGGATCCAGATCGCTGTGCAGCAGGCACACCGCCACCGCCTCGACGCCGTCGGGGATTTCGGGCACGGGGCCGAGCGGCACCAGCTCCTCACCGGCCGGGCCCAGGCGGCCGACCACCTCGAGCCGCAGGTGGCGGGGCACCAGCGGCGTCGGCCGGCGGGCCTCCGGGTCGTACAGGCTCGGGCGGTCCTGGCGGGCGATCTCGATCAGGTCGGCGAACCCGGCGTTGGTGACCAGCGCCACCACCGCCCCCCGCCGCTCGAGGAGAGCGTTGGTGGCCACCGTCGTCCCGTGGGCCAGCACGTCGGGGGCGAACGCCGCGACCCCGGCCCCCACCGCCCGGGCCGGGTCGTCCGGGGTCGACAGCAGCTTGGCGATCCGCCCGTCCTCGGCCACCACATCGGTGAAGGTCCCCCCGGTGTCCACCCCGACGCGCACGCTGCGTTCCTAGTCGCTGATCGGCACCTGTCATGGGTCGTGGCCCGGCTGCATGCCCTTCACCGACTGGAACCCGAGGCCGCCAGCCTCCTCAGCCGGCTCGGCCTCTACCGGCTCGAGGACGAACCCCAGGTGGTCGCCGCCCTGGACGTGACCCAGCACCCGGCCCACGAACCAGCCGTCGCAGCCGTCGAGGATCGGGACCTGGTGCGGCCCGGGGCGCCACCGGCAGCGGACGAACTTGTCGACCTCGTCTCCCGTCTGGTGGCCGAAGAGTCGGGCCAGCGGGCCGTCGTCCTCCTGCAGGGCGTGCACCGCCAGGTGGGAGGCTGTCCGGGCGGTGCGGCAGGTGTGGTTCTTCTCGGACAGGAAGACGATGAAGCGGGCGGGGCTGATGCTGCACTGGGTGGTGAAGCCGACCAGGCAGCCGGCCCGGGTGCCATCGCCCTCGGCCGTGACGATGAACATGGGGTAGTCCAGCGTGGCCACCAGCCGGTGGAACCTGGAGAGGGCATCGTCGCCCGAAGAACCGGCCACGTCAGGGCTGGACGACCTGGACGTGGTCGGCGCCCAGCCGCTTCTCCAGGGAGCGCAGCTGCTTCTCCGTCGCCTCGTCGTGGCCGTCCCACACCACGACGGCGTCGGCGGCGTGGCGGGCCAGCCAGTCGTTGCGGCGGCCGAGGGCCATCCCGGCCTGCTGCTTGGTGGTGGGCGCCTTGCGGCCGACGGTTACGACCTCGCGGGCTCCGCCGAGCAGCGACCGGTGGTGCTCCTGGGCCTCGGGGCGCCACACCGACTCCATGGTCGGGTAGGGCAGGACGGCCACGTAGGGCACGCCCAGGGAGGCGGCCGCCTCGACCCCGAGGAGGGGAGCCCCGAGGTCCATCCCCGACAGGATGACGAGGTCGGGGTGCAGCAGCTTCTCGGCCAGCAGGCGGGCCCGCAGCAGGTCTCGGGCCCGGTCGGCCAGCGGGTTCGGTTCGTAGCCGCCCAGGCCGGTCGGGCGCAGGCCGGCGACCAGCACGGGGTGGCCGGCCAGGGCCTCCACCTTCTCGGCCACCAGGTCGGTGGGGCCGGCCGCCTCGACGCCGCCGGCCGGGGGCTGCTCGCCACCACCGCCCTTCTGCTCGACGCAGGCCCGCACGGCCAGCCGGTCGACCAGGTCGTTGCTCGGGTCGCCCGAGTGGCCCTTCACCCACTGCAGGATCAGGCGGCCCGACTGGAAGTGGACGACGAGCGGCTCCCACAGGTCGCGGTTGGCCACCGGCTGGCGCTGGCTGTTCTTCCAGCCCTTGGCCAGCCAGCCCACGTACCACTTGTCCCGCCAGCAGTTCACGACGTAGGTCGAGTCGCTGACGACCACCAGGCGGCCGTCCAGCTGCTCGCAGGCGTCGAGCACCGCGGCCAGCTCCATCCGCTGGTTGGTGGTGGCGGCGGCGAACCCGCTGCGCCACCGGCCGCCCGGCACGGCCCACGCCCATCCCCCCGGGCCCGGGTTCCCACTGCAGGCGCCGTCGGTGTACACGCTGGTGGTGGGGCTCATGAAGGTCTCTTCCAGTCGCTGCGGCCGATCTTCGCATCCTCTCTCTGCGTTCCGTGGGAACATCGGGTCATGGATGACGGGATGATGTTCGACGGGTTCAGCCACCAGCTCCCCGACATCGATCCGTCCGAGACCCAGGAGTGGCTCGACGGGTTCGATGCGGTGGTCGACCACCACGGCCGCAACCGGGCCCGCTACCTGCTGATGCGGATGCTGCAGCGGGCCAAGTCCCAGCAGGTCGGCTTCCCGGCCAGCGTCTCCACGCCCTACATCAACACCATCCCGCCCGAGTTCGAGCCGTGGTTCCCCGGCGACGACGTCATGGAGCGCCACATCCGGGCCTGCATCCGCTGGAACGCGGCGGTGATGGTGACCCGGGCCCAGATCCGCTCCGAGGGCATCGGCGGCCACCTCGCCAGCTACGCGAGCTCGGCCTCGCTGATCGAAGTCGGCTTCAACCACTTCTTCCGGGGCAAGGACGACGGCGGCTACGGCGACCAGGTCTACTTCCAGGGCCACGCCGCCCCCGGCATCTACGCCCGGGCCTTCCTCGAGGGGCGCCTGTCCGAGGACGACCTCGACCACTTCCGCCAGGAGGTCGGGCGGGTCGGGCTCTCGTCCTACCCCCACCCCCGGCTCATGCCCGACTTCTGGGAGTACCCGACGGTGTCGATGGGCATCGGCCCGATCAACGCCATCTACCAGGCCCGCTTCAACCGCTACCTCCACAACCGTCGGCTGACCGACACCTCCAAGTCCAAGGTGTGGGCGTTCCTGGGCGACGGCGAGTGCGACGAGCCCGAGTCGCTCGGGGCCCTGTCGCTGGCCGCCCGCGACCAGCTCGACAACCTGATCTTCGTCGTCAACTGCAACCTCCAGCGCCTCGACGGGCCGGTGCGGGGCAACGGCAAGATCATCCAGGAGCTCGAGGCCTACTTCCGGGGTGCGGGCTGGAACGTGATCAAGGTGGTGTGGGGATCGCGTTGGGACGAGCTGCTGCAGCGCGATACCGACGGCGTGCTGCTCAACAAGATGAACGACACCGTCGATGGCGAGTTCCAGAACTACGCCACGCGGGGCGGCGCCTACGTGCGGGAGAACTTCTTCGGCCCCGACCCCCGGCTGCGCAAGATCGTCGACCACCTCTCCGACGACGAGCTGGCCACCCTTCCCCGGGGCGGGCACGACTACCGCAAGCTCTACGCCGCCTACAAGGCCGCCGTCGAGCACGAGGGCAGCCCCACGGTGGTGCTGGCCAAGACCATCAAGGGCTGGACGCTGGGTCCCGAGATCGAGGCCCGCAACGCCGCCCACCAGATCAAGAAGATGAGCGGCGACCAGATGAGGGCGCTGCGGGCCCGGCTCCACCTCGAGGAGGCCATCCCCAACGAGGCCCTCGACGCCGCCGACCCGCCCTACTACCGGCCGGCCGAGGGCAGCGACGCCAACGAGTACCTGATGGGCCGGCGCCGCCAGCTGGGCGGCTCGCTGCCCCGCCGGGTGGTGCGCAAGCAGACCTTCACCCAGCCCGCCGACGGGGTGTTCGCCGAGTTCGACAAGGGCTCGGGCGGCCAGGAGGTGTCGACCACCATGGCCTTCACCAAGCTGCTGCGGAACCTGCTGCGGGACAAGGCAATGGGGTCACGGGTGGTGCCGATCATCCCCGACGAGGCCCGCACCTTCGGCATGGACCCCCTGTTCGCCGAGGTCAAGATCTACGCCCCGTTCGGCCAGAAGTACGACCCGGTCGACTCCGGCCTGCAGCTGTCCTACCGCGAGTCGTCATCGGGCCAGATCCTGGAGGAAGGGATCTCCGAAGCCGGATCGATGGCCAGCTTCACCGCTGCCGGCACCGCCTACGCCAACTGGGGCCAGCCGCTGGTGCCCTTCTTCATCTTCTACTCGATGTTCGGCTTTCAGAGGGTCGGTGACCTCATCTGGGCCTTTGGCGACGCCCGGGGCCGCGGCTTCCTGTGCGGGGCCACCGCCGGGCGCACCACCTTGAACGGCGAAGGCCTCCAGCACGAGGACGGCCACAGCCTGCTCCTCGGGTCCACGGTGCCCAACCTTTGCGCCTACGACCCGGCCTTCGCCTACGAGACGGCGGTGATCGTGAAGGACGGCATCCGCCGGATGTACGGCGAGGTGCCCGAGGACCGCTTCTACTACCTCACCCTCTACAACGAGAACCAGAAGATGCCGACCCGGCCCGAGGGCGTGACCGACGAGGACATCACCGGTGGGATCTACCGCTTCGCCGAGGCGCCAACGGGACCCAGCCGCACGGCCACCCTGCTGTTCAGCGGCAGCGCCAACGTGGCCGCCCTCGAGGCCCGCACCCTTCTGGCCGAGGAGTTCGACGTCGGCGTCTCGGCGTGGTCGGTCACCTCCTACAAGGGCCTGCGGGAGGACGCGCTGGCCACCGAGCGGTGGAACCGGCTGCACCCGAGCGAGGCGCCCCGCTCGTCGCTGCTGGCCGACCGCCTCGGCGACGCCGACGGGCCGATCATCGCCGTCAGCGACTTCATGAAGGCGGTGCCCGACCAGGTCGGCCGCTTCCTGGCCCCGAGGGGCTTCACCCCGCTCGGCACCGACGGCTACGGGCGCAGCGACACCCGGCCGGCGCTGCGACGCCACTTCGAGGTGGACGCCGCCCACATCGTGGTCGCCACCCTCACCGCCCTGGCCGAGGCCGGCGAGGCCAAGGTCCAGGAGGTGGCTCAGGCCATCGAGCGCTTCGGGATCGACCCCGAGGCTGTCAACCCCCTCCACGCCTGAGCGCACGCGCTACCGCCCGGAGCCGAGGCTCCGGGCGGCTGCCATTTTGCTCCGGGGGAGAAGCTGGCGGCTAGTAGCGCTCGCGCTCGACGACGGTGCGGCTGCCGGAGTCGGCCACGGTGCTCCCGCCCCGGCGGCGGGGGGCGAAGATGACCAGGTCGAGGATGACGCCGGCCACGCCAGCCAGCATGAGAATGACCCCGACGACA
>JBBSKY010000010.1:0-56572 GCA_038255915.1 Acidimicrobiales bacterium
CTCGTCGACGCCGTCTGCTCGACCAGCCGCGACCCCGGCCTCGACATCCTCCTCGTGCGGTTCCACCTCGAGTCCGGTGCCCGCCGACAGGGCGCCCTCGGTCTGCGCCTCAGCGACCTCGACGCCCACCGGTCGACGGTGTGGCTGCGAGAGAAGGGCGACAGCGACCGCGAGCAACCGATCTCCCCCAGCCTCACCCGCCTCCTCGCCGACCACGCCACCAGTCGGGGCGCCGTCGACCCCGACGACGCCGTGCTGCGCACCCGTGATGGTCGGCCGATCTCGGCCCGCCGCTACGACACCATCTTCGGCCGGGCCCGGGACGCGCTGGGCTGGTCGGAGCACACGCCGGTGTCGGCACACGTGCTGCGCTACACCGCCATCACCGCCGTCGGCCGCCTCGCCGGCTACCCCGTCGCCCAAGCCTTCGCCGGCCACTCACCAACATCGGTCACCGGCCGCTACCTCCACGCCACCCTCGCCGAGGTCGCGGGGGCGGTAGCGGCGCTGACCGGCGAACGTCATCCCTTGGCATCGGCCGTTGGGCCGTCGCAGCGATGTCCACGTCGGGCAGAGCGATGACCGAATCGTGAGGAGGCGCCCACACCTCCGCTGCCTACGAGGAGCGGCTCGCGGCGGCGGCCCTCTGCTGCCGATCACACGGGATCCGTCAGGTTCGGCGGTGGTCGTGTCCCCTGCGTGCGCCGACGTCCGGGCGGCCACGAAATCGATGCCGCGGTCAGTCGACGAGCGTTGCGATGATCGACTTCACGTCAGCGCGGTCAAGCACCTCGACGTAACGGATCTGGTCATCGACCACATCGAGGACGACCATCCCGACCGCGACGTTGGGCGAGACGTTCCTGTGCGTCAGGCCCCAAGGCCCATCCGGTCGAGGGCCGGTGTAGAAGCTCGAGCAGAAGTCGTCCCCACACCTGCAGACGGCGGTGATCGACAGCCCACGCACTTGATCCGCGAGGTCGGCCGCACCGTCGGCGCGGAGCGCACGATCAAGCTCCGCGGCGAAGGTGGGCAAGAGGTCGATCAGCGGCAGTGGCAACCGGAGACCGGGGGCGCCGACCACGATGACGGCTCAGGCCGGTGTGATCGTCCGCCGCACCAGCGCCTCGTAGTCCTCGATCGCCCCGGGGAGCACGCGAAGGTGTACGACCTTGCCAGCCGGCTTTTCGACGATGTCGACGACTTCGGCGACGGCGGGTGCGTCTTCGTCCCCGGCGACGACGATCGCTCCAGGCTCGATAAGCGCGGGGTCGCGGGCATCGCGCAGAAAGGTCCACACGTGGCCGGTCTCGTCTTCGTCCATGAGGTCGCAAGTGATGTCGACGCTGACCATGGCTACCTCCGTCCTGGTCTTCGACCATGGTAAGGGTTGCGCTCGGCGTCGCCGAGGGCGTCGAGCAACCGGCGGAGCTCGGCGGGATGGTCGCTCGTTGCCCTGACCGTGAAGTGGGGTCGGCCGAAGGTTGGCAGCAGCTCGAAACCTGCGCGGCGGAGCTGGCCAGCCCGAGCCAGGTGGACGGCGCGGTAGGAGGCGAATCGTTGGAGCAGGGCGCTGAGCGAGGACGGCCCGATGTCGTCCAGCGCGCAGAACACCGAGACGCCCCAAAGCGGTTGGCCGTCGAGGACGTAGGCGTCGTGAGTTCGCCGGGCGTGCTGACTGAGCTTGGTCAGCGTCGTCGGACCGCCGCGAACCACGACGATGCTGTCGTCCGGGGGGCGCTCGTCCCGCAGGTGCGGGCGGAGGTCCTGCTGCGCCGGTCGTTCAGTCACGTGCTTGGCGCGCGACTGTCGAGTTGGGGCGGAGACGAGCGCTGTAGACGTGGGTGTTGACGACGACCTGGCCCCGATTCAGTCGAGCGGCCAACGTCAGTTGAGGACGGCGGCCAGGAAGGCTTCGGCTTCCTCGGGCGTGAGATCCTCGATCACCTGCTCGCCGCAGGGCGGGTGCGGCTTCCCGCGCCGCAGGAGCTCCTCGACGGGGAGCTCGAGGCTCTCGTTCGGGGCGGACTCGAACTGCGGGGTCGACATCTCGTTGGCCAGTGTACGGCCATCCTGGGTTGCCGAGAGTGCCCAAGATGAGGCGGGCGACGGGTCCTAGCCGCATCTCCTCGAGGCGTTCACCGATTAGGTCTCCCGCCCGCCGGCCGTCACGAAAGCGGCGAATGAGCCCTCCAGGCGCAACGGCGGAGGCCCGTCGTGCTCGACTCCCGCAACCAGGTCGGGTGGGTTCCCGCCGGCGAGGGGGTCGTCGAGGGTGAGGCCCATCGCTTCGATGTCGGTGAGCGCCACACGGGCGCGTTCTAGAGGCTCGACACGACCCCCAGGGCGCCCATGAAGCGGGGTCTATATGCACCGCGGGTCAGGTCAGAACAAGGACGGCTGCGCGCTGAGCGTCGCCGGTGCTCCCTGGGTGGCTGTCGACGCCGAAACCGGAGCGGCAGCCGGCTCGGGTGGGTGCAGCAGCGCCTTCGCAGCTTCGCGGAGCTTGCGTTGAGGCCAGGTCTCGGCGAGTGCGAGTACGACGTCGCGCGCTGCGGGGGTGAGCAGTTCATTGCTGTCGAGGAGGCCGTGCATCATCGCTGCGCCGCTGCGTGGGTCGACTTGGCGGGCGCGCTGCACGAGCGCACCCCAAGAGGCGGGGTCGGACCGAACGGCGCGTCCCGCCGCCCACCGGCGTAGCGGCGGTCGGACTTCGCGTGCGAACACCACTGGTCCATCTTCGGCGTCGGCCGGCTGATCGACGTCGATCGGATCGTCCTCGTCGGAGTCGCCGGTGTCGAGGACGATGGCCGGGCCGGCGAACCAGTCGGCGGGGGCTTTCCAGTACACCTGCGGCCCGGCGGCGAGGAAGGTCTGCGCCAGGAGGTCGAGTTGCTCGCCGGGGACGAGGCCGGACTCCTCGATCCGGCGGACGAGACGTCCGGTGGCGTTGCGCCAACGACGGTCGGTGAGCAGGAGCGCGGCCGTGGCCGCGGCGCCTTCGGGCTCGTGGGCGTGGAACTTGTGCAAGAGGCACCACGGCTCGAACGCGTCGGCCTTGTTGCCACCCCAGTCGGGAAAGCAGAGCAGGCGTCGATGAAGCTCGTCGGCGTCCTCCGCCGTGTGGAGCGCCAGGAGATCCTCGAGTGGATCCCGCGCGTCGTCGAGATCGACCTGTGCCATGCCTGACCAGTCTGCATGACTCGCGGGTTCGGACCGTGGAACCTCAGCCTCGCCTGCGCTCCGTCGCCTTCGGGTGCCCTGGGTGTACCGCCTCGATGATGACGCGCCGCCGCGGCTTCGGCCCGCGGCCTTGGCGCGCTGGCTTCTTGCGGCCGTCGTCGGTCGGGTCATCGACGAAGTAGAAGACCCGGCCGCCAGCCGTGGCCTCGTACTGCCACCGGTCGTAGGTCTTCCCCTCGTGGGTGCCGGTCCCGTAGGTTTTGCCCTCGAGGCGCTTCTGTCGCGACGAGAACTGGGTCGGGTTGGCGGCGAGCTGGTCGTAGGCGGCCGCTAGGGCGTTCGGCTCCTGCTTCGACCAGCGTGCCCATTCGTCGGCGACGCCCTTGTCCGCGGCGACGACCTCCCACTCGTCGCTGCGCGTCGGACGAGCGATTCGCTCCTCGCGGGCCAACCCGTCAGCTCGCCTTGGGCCGCTTGACCTTCACGGGCGGACCCAAACGTGGGACGCTCAGAACCTTGGCAAGCTCCGGGTTGGCGTGGATCTCCGCCGTGGCGCGCCAGCCCTCGATGAGGTGGGCGAGCGGCTCGAAGGTGTCGACCTCGGCGCAGGCAGCCGCCGTCGCGGTGAGCGCCTCGAAGAACTCCTCCCGCTCGTCGTCGGGGAGGAAGGTCGTCCAGGGAAGCGAGGCAGACAGCGCTCCAGCGACGCGCTGGCGCGTGTCAGGGTCGACGCTCGCGGCGAGGAGGAGCCGGGCGAGGACGCCGAGCGCATCACGGACGGACTCCTCGCGAGACCGCAGCCCGAGGAACAGGTCCGCGCCATCTCGACGGCGGAGCACGACGTCGCGGTGCTCGACTTCGGCCAGGACCTCGCCGGAGTTGCGGAGCATGTGGGTGAAGGTGTGCTCGGCGAGACTCATGGAGCCCAACATACAACACTTGCTCTGATCTCGGGTGTGTCTCTTGTCCGCGCTACCCCAAGTAGGAGTTCGCCAAGGCGGCCGAACAGCTGCAGCTGCGCGTCCGCAGCATGCCCCCTCACGGGTTAGTCGCCGACAGGTGGATCAACGACTTGCGCTCGGTGCGCTGCGGCGTCACGATGGCCGCAGGAGGTCCCGATGGCCAGCAGCTCCGCTGGTTATCAGGCCAATGAGCAGTCGGTGAGTCCCCCCTCGCCCACTCAGTGGTCAGAAAGCCAGGAGCAGTGTTCAAGCGTCCACTTTGCAGTTTGACTTGGAGCCCTCGGGCTTACCCAGGCCGAGGTGGCGGAGCGGACCGGGGCCACCCAGCCCGAGGCGTCCCGCCTCGAGGCGCCGTCGATCGTCTGGGATGGCCTTCGTCGGATCACGTCCGCTGATCGGTCAGGGGCCGAGGAGGCTGGCCGGGATGACTGCGATGCCGTCGTCACGGCGATAGGCGTGCTCGCCGGTTGTGATGACAGCAGCATCGAGGAGGTCGGCGCCCAGCTGTTCGCGCAGCCACAGCAGGTGACGACAGTCGGTCGAGTCGACAGTGCCAGCCAGCTTGACCTCCAGCGCGACGACGCGCTGGTCGCGGCGGGCGACGATCAGGTCGACTTCCTGGCGGCCGTCTCGGGTCCGCATGTGATGGACGGCGGCCTCATTCCTTTGCGCGTAGACGCGGACGCTGAGCGTGACCAGGGACTCCAAGAGGGCACCCAGGAAGGTCCCGTCACGAGGCACGGCGCCGCTTGGGTTCGCTCCAGACAGCAGAGCGCCGGCGTCTACGCCGACCAGGTGGGCAGCGAGCCCAGGGTCGACGAGATGGTGCTTGGGCGCTTGGGTGAGCCGATGCAGATGTCCGCGTCCCGGTATCCAGCCTGGCAGCGGCTCAACAAGCCACAGCTGCGAAAGAACATCGCGGTAGGCGATCACCGTCGTCTTCGTCGGCTTGTCGCTCTCCCCGGGCGTCGCCGCGTCGAGAATCGAGTTGTAGCTCGCGGTCGTGGCCGTCGCCGCGGCGTAGGCAGCGAGCCAGCCCCGCAAGGCGTCCGGCCGGCGGACCCGCAAGCCCTGTTCGGGGAAGTCTCGCTGCACGACTCGCTGGACATAGCCGTCGAGCTGGGCCCGCCGGGCCCGCGGATCGAGCGGGCGGATCCCCGGGAAACCCGATGCGACGATCTCGTCGACGTAGCCGGCCAGAGTTGTCGTGCTCCGACCGGCGATGCCGGGATGATCGCCTCGCAGCAGCCGCCCCAAGCTCACCGTCCACGGGCCGAGCCCGCGCTCGGCGAGGCTCAACGGCCGCATCCTGAGCTGCACGATCCGCCCCGCGCCGGAGTGGGCGGGCGCGTCGACGGGAACGGCGCTGCCGGTGAGCAGGAACGATCCCGGCCGGGCACCGTCATCGACGCGCCGGCGGACGTAGTCCCACACGGGCGGGTGGCGTTGCCACTCATCGATCAGAACGGTGCCCGACCGGTCGAGCACGGCCGGGTCGGCCGCCACGACCTGGCGCGTCGCGTCGTCGTCGAGACGGAACACCTCGCCGGCCCGCAAGGAGGCTGTCGCCGTCTTTCCGACGCCCTTCGCGCCTTCAAGGGCGATGGCAGCCAGGCTGGCCGACAGCTCGTCGAGCTCGTCGTCAACCACCCTTCGCAGGTACTCCACGGAACTACCCTACCCTCTGCCCACCATTTACTGGACTGTTTGACCGGATCGCGCCATACCGCTTGACCAACTCCTGCTGTACCGTCTGCCCTGGCCGAGGCGAAGATCGGCTTGCGCCGGTTGGTCCGGGCCGAGGCGCTCGCCTGGCCCCCGCCCGCCGGCGCCTCGGCCTCGGCGCCGAGCCCATGTCCTGTCCGCCCAACGCGTTCCAGACCGGCGAGGGCGTCATCCGCCTCGAGCCCGGCCAGTCGGTCACCACCCAGTGGGGCGCCCGCTTCGACAACGCACACGACACATCAACGTGTGAACCTTGACGCCCAGCTGTTTGACGCGTCGCCATCGTCGTCGTCACCGCAGGCGCCGAGGGCGACGAGTAGGACGCGGGTCAGCCCGTCACGGGCATGGGCTCGGCTTCGTGGCGGCCGGGCATCTCGAGGTCGCTGACCGGGAGCTTCAGGTGGTGGATGCCTTCGAGGAGCGGCGCGCCGGGCATGACTGACTCCATCTCGAACGATTCGGTGGACATGCCCGGAAAGGCGTTCGTCGGCGCGGAACGTCGTGCTCGTACGCCCCGGAGCCGGCAGCGAGCCTCGACTGGCGGGTGGTGCGGTGACCTTCGAACCCAACAAGGAGGCTACGGGGGCGACTGGGCCCGAAGGGCGGTGGCTGCCACCTGAAGGTCGGCCGTGGCGCGAGCCAGCTCCTCGGGACCGGGCAGCTCGCCCCGCCGCCCCGTGGCCTCGAGGTCGGCGCACAGCGCAGCCATCCTCTTGGCCCCCATGGTCGCCGAGCCCCCCTTCAGGGCGTGGGCCGCGGCGGCCAGTGCGGGCGCGTCCCGGCGTGCGGTCGCCTCCTGCACCTCAGCCAGCCGGGAGGCCGCGTCCTCCAGGTACTGGTCGATGAGTCGGACAAGGAAGGCGGGGTCGCCCATCTCCTCAGCCAGCTCGCGCAGTTCGTCGAGCTGCTGCACATCGAGCACGTCTTCGCCGTCGTGACCTGCGCTCATCGCGTCGCCCCCTCCACGGGGTTGGTGGTGCTCTCGCCTTCGGGTTCGGCGGCCCAGCGGCCGACGACGGAGAGGAGGTCCTGCCTCTTCACGGGCTTGGCCAGGTAGTCGTCCATGCCGACGCTCAGGCAGCGCTCCCAGTCCTCTTGTCGAGCGCCGGCGGTCATGGCGATGATCGGGGTGCGCCGGCCGGTGCCCTCGTAAGCACGGATCCGTGTCGAGGCCTCGTAGCCGTCCATGACGGGCATGTGGCAGTCCATGAGCACCGCTTCGTAGCGCCCAGCAATGACCGCTTCCACGGCCGCGGCTCCCGTCGCCACCGTGTCGACCCGGTAGCCGTCGCCCTGGAGCATGGCGATGGCCACCCGCTGGTTCACCGGGTCGTCCTCGGCCAGGAGGAGCAGGCCCCTCGTCGGTCGCGCCGCCCGAACCAGGACCTCCTCGGTCACCAGGCCGGCGAGGTCGCTGGGCCGGTCGGCACCGAGCACCGTGGCCAGCCCCCGCCGCAGGCGCTCTCGACGCACAGGCTTGTTCAGGTAGGCCGAGAACCCTGCGGTCTGCGCCTTGGAGATCTCGTCGCTGTCGCAGGATGAGGTCAGCAGCATCATGGGGAGAGGGCCGATCGCCGGATCGGCGACGATCAGGCGAGCCAGCTCGACACCGTCCACGACCGGCATGTTCATGTCGAGGATGGCCACGTCGAAGGGTCGCTCCGCCCCGGCCGCGGTCCGCAGCAGGTCGAGCGCCGCCTGGCCCGAGCCGACCGCAGTCACCTTGGTGCCCCAGCCGAGGAGGAAGCCCTCGAGCACGGCCCGGTTCGTTGCGTTGTCGTCGACCACCAGGACGTTCTTCCCCTCGAGGTCCAGGCCGTGCTCGGTCGACGGAGCCACGCTCAGCGGCGAGATCGGGGACAGGACCTGCGCCGTGAACCAGAAGCGGCTCCCCGAGCCCACCACGCTCTCCACCCCGCAGCTGCCTCCCATGAGCTCGACCAACTGGCGGGTGATGGCCAGCCCCAGACCGGTGCCGCCGTGCGTCCTGGTCGTCGAGGAGTCGGCCTGGGTGAAGGGGTCGAAGATGCGGGCGCAGGTCTCGGCGGGCATGCCGGGCCCCGTGTCGTTCACGTTGAAGCGCAGCACCGTCTGCACCGAGTCGGTCTCGCACATGCTGACGCCGACGACGACCTGTCCCGCCTCGGTGAACTTGACCGCATTGCCGACGAGGTTGGTCAGGATCTGAAGAAGCCTCGCAGGATCACCCCGGACCGTCGTGGGCGTGGCTTCGTCGATGGCGACGACGAGCTCGATGCCCTTGGACTGCGCAGCGCTGGCCAGGAGCTCGGCGACGTCCTCGAGTGCGTCGGCCAGGCTGAAGTCGATCGCTTCGATGTCGAGCTTGCCCGCCTCCATCTTGGAGTAGTCGAGGATGTCGTTGATGATGCCCAGCAGCGAATCGCCCGAGCGGCGCACGGTCTCTGCGTAGTCGCGCTGCAGCTCGTCGAGCTGGGTGTCGAGGAGCAGCTCCGTCATGCCGATCACCCCGTTCATCGGCGTCCTGATCTCATGGCTCATGTTGGCCAGGAACTGCGACTTGTACCGTGAGGCCTGGACGGCACGGTCTCGCGCTGACGCTGCCTCGGCGGAGCGGTCGCCCACCCGGATGACGAGGAGGGCGATGAACAGCCCGCCGACGACCAAGCCAACGGCCATGAGCCACGATGCCGTCGAGCCGCTGTCGGTCTGTGCGTAGAGCACCGAAGACGGGGTGACCAGGACCAGGCGCCACGACGTACCGCCCACCGGAGCGCTGGTGAAGACCCCAGGAGCCCCGCCGAACCCCACCGGCCCGGACTCGCGGCCGCGGAGCGCAACTGCGAGCTGCGGGTTCTCGTCGTCGAGGAGGAGAGCGGTCGGGCCCGGGTTCTTCGATCTGGCCACGATGGCCCCGTTGCCGTCGACCAGGTAGGCCTGGTAGGGACTCCACGGTAGGGCGTTCTCCAGGAACGAGGCCAGCGGGGTGGTCGAGATATCGAGACCGCCGCTGAACACCCGGCGTCCACCAGGCGCTTCGAACGGCATGGCGAAGGCCACGATCGGCAGGCCCTGGGCGGCCGAGGGCACGACCGTGGAGATCGCCGGTTGGCCCGACACCGCACGCCCCAGGTGCTCGTACTTCGCGCTCAGATCCTGACCGATCAGCGTCGGTGCCGGTGGGGCCGGCGCGGGTACGGCCTGCAGCACCCGGCCCTGGCTGTCCAGGAGGACCGCAGCCGGGTAGCCCAGCGCCGTGGTGACCAGCTCGAACTGGTCTTCGGTGGGATCGGCACCAGCCAGGAGCGCGCTCGCCTGCTGGTGCTCCCGGCGGAAGAGATCGGCGACGTAGCTCTCGACGAAGCGGCCCCCGGTGGTGGCGCGGAGGCTGTAGCGCTCCTCCAGCTCCCGCCGCCCCGACTCCTGGGAGCGGGCTTGGGCACCGGCCACCGCGGCGGCGAAGACCAGCCAGAGCGCCAGCGCCACGACCCGAACGGTCCGAGCGCGGCTGGCTCGCGGGGGATGCCCGCTCCTGGTCGTTTCGTCCGCCATCCTCAACCCATCGGCAGGCGAGGACCTGGGGTGAACTGGTCGATCTGGATTTCTCGGAACATCGCTACTTGAACCCTTCCGAGATGTTGAGGAAGGCGGGGGCCAGGACGACGATGAACAGGGTCGGCAAGATGCAGAAGACCATGGGGAAGATGACCTTGACGGGCAGCTTCATGGCTCGCTCCTCGGCCCGGAAGCGCCGCTTCTCCCGCTGCTCGGCGGCCTGGGTCCGCAACACCTTGGAGATCGGGACGCCGTAGGTCTCGGCCTGGATGATCACGTGCACGAACTGTCGGAGCTCGGGCACATCCGTCCGCTCCAGCATTGCGTTGAGCGCCTCGACCCGCGGCACGCCGACCCGGAGGTCCTGCAGCAGCCGGGCGAGCTCCTGGGCCAGAGGACCACGCCCCGTCCTCGCCGTACGGGCGAGCGCGGCATCGAAGCCCAACCCGGCCTCCACGCAGATGGTCAGCTGGTCCAGGGTGTCGGGCAGCTGGTTGCTGATGGCGAGCTGGCGGGCACGGGCCCTTCGGGCCAGGACCGTGTCCGGGCCGAAGTAGCCGATGGCAGGGGCGATCACGGCGCCCAGGAGGCTGAGTGCCGAGCCGGCGGCGACCGCCCAGGCCAGACCCAGGGCCAGGAGCGCGGCGCCGAGGGCCAGCTTCACCGCCAGCACCCGCTCGAGAGGCCACGCTGACCCCGCCACCTCGAGGCGGCGCTCCAGCGAGACCACCACCCCCGACGGGCTGAGGCGCCGAGCGGCACGGGCAAGCACGCCCGACAGCGGCTGGAGGATGCGTTCCGAGCGTGACTGGGAGAGAACGAGCCGCCGCAGGTTGGCCTCGCCAACCCCTGCGCTCAGGTTGCCTCGGATCCGGCGGCTGGAGGCCCGGTCGACGCTCACCGAGTAGGCGAGGAGAGGTAGGGAGAGGACCACCGCCAAGGCGGCGAGCACGACGTAGGGCGGCATGGTTGAGCTTCCTCCTAGAACGTGGGCTTGACGATGCGGCTGAGCCACATCCCGCCGACCACCAGGAGGGCGGCAGCTACGGCGAGGAGGCCGATGCCGGTTCCCGAGTGGATGAGGGGACTGAGGTAGCCGGGGTTGCTGACGGCCATGACGCCGCCTAGACCGAAGGGCAGCACCATGAGCACCCAGGCGGACATGCGGCCTTCGGCGCTGAGCGCCGACACCTGACGGCGGATGCGGGTGCGGTCGCGCATGGTGCCGGCCACCGTGTCGAGGATCTCAGCCAGGTCACCGCCGACCTCGCGCTGGATCTGGACGGCCTGCACGACCCATCGGAAGTCCTCGCCGCCCATCCGGTCGGCCAGGTCCGAGAGCGACTCGACGAAGTCGCGACCGAGCCGGGTCTCGAGGGTCAGCCGACGGAACTCCTCGCCGGTGGGGGACTCCGCCTCGCGGCCCACCGTGTCGATGCCCTGGGCCAGCCCGTGTCCGGCCCGCAGGCTCCCGGCCAGGATCTGGAGGGTCTCCGCCATCTGATCTGAGAACTTCTTGCGCCGACGGCTGGCCAGATGGTGCAGCCCGGCACGGGCGACGAAGGGAACGGCCAGGGCGAGGCCCAGTCCGACGATCGGCCCGAAGAGCAGCCAGCCCGACATCAGCACGGCAACAGCGGCCGCGGCGACGCCCAACAGCAGCTCGCCCGCTCGGAGGTCGACGCCTGCCACCTCCAGAGCCGTGCTCACGGAGGCAACACCACCTCGGCGCCTGAGGACGGTGTCCCCCGCCTTCTCCATCCAGGAGGCGGCGTCGCTCATCCCCGTGCCACGGCGCCTCACCGCCAGACCCCGGGCCCGCGGGGCGCGCGGCCCGAGGAAGGACAGCAGCAGCCCGAGCAGGGCGGCCCCACACAGCGCGCCGCCGACGATGAGGGCCCAGCTGCCGAGGCCCGCTGTCTTCCCGGACCCTTCGGCCACCGGGGCGGGGACCGGGGAGAGGACGGGTGCCGGCGCCGACGGCAGCACGAGGTGCTGACGAGCGGTCGCCCGCACCCCGCCGGCCTCGAGGACGACGTCGATGTCAGTCTCTCCATAGGCCTGCGAGCGGTAGGTGATCGCGTGCTGGCGCACCAGCTGCTTGGCGACACCGTCGAGGGCCCCGGCCAGGGCGGCCGGATCGGACAGTGAGACCACCTGGCCGCCCGAGGCCGACGTCAGCCGGCTGAGGGCAGCCGGGTTGCTCTCGCTCGTGCGCAGCTCGACGGCGAACAGCGGGACCTTGGCTGCGGCGAAGGCGTCAGCGGTGGCATCCAGGGTGGCCGTGCTGGCGGTGTCGCCCCCGTCGGTCAGGAGCACGGCCATCCTTCGGCTGCCCGGGCCGGACAGCTGCGTCAGGGCTGTGTGCAGGCCGTCGTAGAGGGCGGTCTCACCCTCCGCCTTCAATCCGTTGACGGCCGCCACCTGCGCCCTGCGGTCTGACGAAGGGGGGCTGGACAGGGTCGACGATGCGCCGAAGCTGGTGATCGAGACGGGCACCGCAGGCGGCAGCTGGCTGAGGAAGGCACGGGCCGCGGCCTTGGCCGAGCTGAGGGGACCTCCGAGCATGCTGCCCGAGGTGTCGATCACCAGGGCCACCTCGAGCTGGTCCGCGGGCAGAGCCATGACGCGCACCGCTCGGGTCTCGCCGCCCTCCACCACCTGCCCCGACTGGTCCGTCAGGATCAGGTCTCCCAGCTGCGCCGGGGCGGCCACGACGATGCGGACCTCCGGGTAGGCGCTGGTGTCGGTGCCGACCACGGTGAGGGCCTCGTCGGCCGAGGCGGCAGGCGCCATCGTCATCAGGACGGCGACCATCCCCACCGCCACCGCTGCGATCCTTCGGGATCGTTTCACCGGGACCGCAGCGCCCGGACGGGATCGGTCGAGCCCAGGAGCCGGGCCGGCACGGCCAGGCCCTCGGCCTTCAGCCGGTCGGCGAACACCGGCCGGATCCCGGTCGGGATCAGCGAGGCGTGGAACAGCCCGTCCTCGCCGATCTCGCTGCCGTGCTCCAGCACGAAGATGTCCTGCAGAGTGATGACCCCGGCCTCCATGCCCGTCACCTCGGTCAGGTGGGTCACCCGGCGGGTGCCGTCCCGCAGGCGGCTGATGTGGACGATGAGGTGGATGGCCGAGGCGATCTGCTCGCGGATGGCCCGGGACGGCAGCTCGATGCCCGCCATCAGCACCATGGTCTCGAGCCGGGACACCGCGTCCCGGGGGGTGTTGGCGTGCAGGGTCGACATCGACCCTTCATGGCCGGTGTTCATGGCCTGCAGCATGTCCAGCGCCTCGCCGCCCCGGACCTCGCCCACGATGATCCGGTCGGGGCGCATGCGCAGGGCATTGCGCACCAGGTCGCGGATGGTGACCTCGCCCCGGTCCTCGATGTTGGGCGGCCGGCTCTCGAGCCGCACCAGGTGGTCCTGGACCAGCTGCAGCTCGGCCGAGTCCTCGATGGTGACGATGCGCTCGTCGTCGGGGATGAACGACGAGAGCACGTTGAGCATCGTCGTCTTCCCCGTGCCGGTGCCCCCGGTCACCAGCATGTTCAGCTTCCCGGCCACGCACAGCGCCATCAGCTCGGCGAGCTTTGGGGTGAAGGTCTTCAGGCGGACGAGATCGTTGACCCTCAGCGGGACCTTGGAGAACTTCCGGATGGTCAGGGTGGGCCCGTCGAGTGCGAGGGGGGGCACGACGGCGTTGACCCGGGATCCGTCGGCCAGCCGGGCGTCGACCATCGGCGACGATTCGTCGATGCGGCGGCTGACCTGGCCGACGATCCGCTCGATGACCCGCCGCAGGTGCTCCTCGACCAGGAACCGGGCCTCGGTGGCGTAGAGCCGCCCGGCCCGTTCCACGTAGATCGGCCGGGTGCCGGTGACCATGATCTCGCTGACCTCAGGGTCGGCCAGGAAGGCCTCCAGCGGACCGAAGCCGAGGACATCTTCACTGATGTCGTCGAGCAGCCTCTGCCGTTCAGCGGGCGAGAGCGGGGCTCGATCCGCCTCCAGCACCGAGCCCAGCTCGTCCAGGACCAGCTGACGCAGCTGGTCCTCGGACATGTCCGGCCGGAACAGGCGGCCCCCGAGCCGGGCGAACAGCGACTCCTGGGCCCGCTGCTTGATGGCCGAGAGGGGGTCGCCGGCGGCCTTGACCGGTCCGCCTGACGGACCGCTGGATTGGGCGGGTGGCTTCGAGCGCGGCCGCCTCGCCGGCGGGGCGTCGGCCGTGGTGACCGCACCCGCCTGCTTCAGGCGCTGGTTGAGCTTCATCAGCTGTCCTTTCGAGCGAACCGACGGACCCGGGCCGCAGCCGGAGGCGCCTGGTTGACGAAGCCGCCAGCGAGATCGACCAGAGCTCGTCCGGCCGGTGACCGGGGATCCGACTCCGCCACGGGCGACCCCTGGTTGACGGCGATCTGCACGGCGCGCGAGGTGGGTACCGACGCTTCGACGGGCAGGCCGACGGTGGCCTCGACGTCCCGGGCCGACAGCCCGACCTTGTCGTCGGCGCGGTTGAGGATCAGGTGACGCCGGGCCTTCGTCATCCCGAGGAGGTCGAGCGCATCGAGGGCCTTTCGCAGGCCGCGGACGCTGGGGACGTCGGTGACGCACACCAGGACCAGGTCATCGGCCCGCTCTGCGGCAGCCAGGGCGAACTCATCGAGGCCGGCACCGGTGTCGATCACGACATAAGCGAACTCCGAGGCCAGGATGTCGATGACGTGACCCACGTTCTCCGAAGACACCTCCTCGGCCTCCGCGGGGAAGTGGGGGCCGACCAGGGCGTACAGACCCGACGGGTGGGGCTCGAGGAAGACCTTGAGGGTGGTGCTGTCGAGCCGGGCGCCGACGCGAGCGGCGTCGGCCATCGTCGACTGGGGACCGAGGCCGAGGGCGCTGGCCACGTCGCCGAACTGAAGGTCCAGGTCGACGATGGCGACGCGACCAGGAGCGGCCGCGGCCAGCTGGGTCGCCAGGTTCGTGGCCACCGTGGTCTTGCCGGCACCCCCCTTCGGGGACATCACGGTGATGACCCTGCCCCGCGGTGCTTCCGTGCGCGGGGGCCCGGTGGTGCTCGCGGTCTGGCGCCGGGCTGCCCCGGCGAGGACCCGCCTGAGGGCCTGGCGCACCTGCTCGTCGTCGGCCTCGAGCGGGATGATCTCCCGCACTCCGGCCCGCAGCGCGCGCTCCCACAAGCGGGTGGTGGGCTTGGCCACCAGGACCACGCACACCTCGGGGAACAGCAGGTCGAAGGTCTCAGCGAGCGTCAGGCTGATCTGGGGGCTGATCCCCGGCCCGACGACGATCACCGACGGCTCGCTCTGAGCGATCTCCCGAGCAGCCGCTTCGGGCGAGAGCTTGGGAAATCGGTCGTTCCACCAGCGCTCGGCCTTCAGCTCACCGTCGAACGCCCGCTTGACCTGGGTCTCGAAGTCGCCGTCGGGGGTGACCAGCAGGGTGCCGTTCACTGGTTCACCACAGCGCGGGTCTGCAGCTTGGTACCGGCCTCGTTGGCCTCCTTCGGCTCCCACGACAGCCACAGGCGGCCGTACTCAGCTGCGAAGATGACCCGTTCGGCCGCCGGCGCGTCCACTGCCAGGGTCACCAGCACCGTGCCCGTCGCTGCTGGCCCGTCGACCGGGCCGGTGATGCGGGCTCCCTGCTCGGTCCGGACGTCGGTCACGGGCACCTTCTGGAGGAGGAGGCGGGTCGTCTGGGGATCGTCGAAGGAGGCGGCCACGGCCACGCTGTCGCCCTCTCGGACCTTGCCGCCCACGGCCCGGAGGGCGTCGAGGGCCACCGTCACCTGCAGCGCCCCGGGGGGGACGTTGACCTTGGCCGCCTCGGCCACGGTGGCGAAGCGGCTCTGCACGAGCTGCTCGCCGGGGAGGATGTCGACGGCGGCCACCCGCCCGGCAACCGAGCTGGTGCTGGCCACGGCGCCGCTCGCCGCCACCTTGGCCGGGACCTGCTCGGTCTTGACCATGGCGGCGACGGCCTCGGCCTTGGTGCCCTTCGGGATCGCGGTGGTGGCGACGAGCACGTCGACCGTCGTCTCCCCCTCGAGGGCCCGCTGCTCGGCCCCGCGGACGTAGCCCACCAGGAGCGCCGTGCCGGCTGCGGCCAGGAGCACCGAGAGGATGATCCCGACGGTCTTGCGTTGCTTCATCATCGTGTGTGCTCCTAGCTAACGAGGAAGACCCTGGAGACCCCGAAGTCGGTGCCCTCCCTCGGTCCTGTTCTCCCTCATCCATCGGGAGAAGGAAGACCCGGGACATAGTCAAAGTTGATGATTGGCCGGGTGGGCGCCCCGGAGTGGCTAGAGGTCGGCCGGTGACCAACCGGCTTCACGGGCCAGGGCGGCTGCGGCTCTCTGGGATGTGACCCCCAGCTTGCGCAGGACGGCCCGGATCTGACTCCGCACGGTGGCGAGGGAGACGCAGGAGCGGTCGGCGATGGTGCCGGCCGCCTCACCGGCCACCAGGCCGGCGAGGACGGCCTGCTCGCGTGGGCTGAGGGCCGCGAACGGTGCCAACCGTTCCCGATCGGCCCGCTGGCGACGTCGTAGCTCGACGAGGAAGCCCTCTCTCTCCTCGTCGCTCAGGAGTGGAGCACCCTCGGCCGCCCGTCGCACCGTCTGCAGCAGCTGCTCGAAGCCGGATGATGTCTTGCTGAACAGGCCGATCGCCCCGGCCTCGAGGCACGCTCCAAGCCGGGCCCGGTCGGTGACCCTGGTGACGACGACGACCCGGCTCCCGGCCCCGATGAGCGGCCCGATGAGCCGCAGGCCATCACCAAGGGCTGGCCGCAGGTCAAGCTCGAGCAGCACCAGGACAGGCGCCAGACGACCGGCCAGGTCGAGGACGGCCTGGGTCGAGGACCCTGGGGCGGTGACGGCCTCGAGACCCTGCTGGCCCAGGGCCATCGCCAGGGTACCGGCCAGCAGCTCGTCACCATCTACGATCAGGAGCCGGAGGGCGGGGCGCGCCGGAGCGGGTGTCGACACCAGGCCTCAGTATCGCGGTCGTGGCGCACTGGTCTGGATGGCCGACCCGAAAGACCCCGTTGAAGGCTTCAGTGGGCGTCGCTCCTGCCGATGCAGGCAAGGTGCGACACCGACGGACCTGATGTGTCCGATCGCACCGCCTTCAGGAGGATTGCCATGAAGACCGTGCTGGTCGTCGATGACGACGCGAACATCCGGGAGCTGATCACCTGGAAGCTGACCCAAGCGGGCTTCGAGACGCTTGCGGCGCCCGACGGCCAGGCTGGGCTTTCAGCTGCCACAACCGCCACCAGCGAAGGCCGGGCGCCCGATCTCATCGTTCTGGACTGGATGATGCCCAAGATGACCGGCATCGAGGTCGCTCGGGCCTTGCGCGAGAACCCGGCCACCAGCCGCATCCCCGTCATCCTGCTCACCTCCAACGCCGAGGAGGGAGACGTCGAACAGGGCTTCGCAGCAGGGGTCGACGACTACATCGCGAAGCCCTTCAGCCCTCGCGAGATGCTGGCCCGGGTGCAGGCGGTGCTGGCGAGGTGTGAGGCCCGCACGTGACCGGCGGCCAAGTGGTGGCAACCGTCGCCGCTGGCGCCGCCCTCCTCGCCGTCGTCATCGTGTGCCTGCTGGCGCGACGCCGGGCCCAACAAGAGGTGGCCAGGGCTGAGGAGCACGTCAGGCCCATCATCTACCATGCCCTCGACGAGGGGCGGTTCGACCCCCGGACCATCGACGCCCTCACCCCGGTCCAGCAGCGCTGTCTGGAGGGACAGGCCCGAGGTCTCCTCCACAGCCTGAGCGGCAGGGACCGCGAGACGCTGGCCCGCCTGCTCGACCACCGGGGGGCGGTCGAGGCCGCCCGCCAGCAGATGCGCAGCGCACGGGCCGAGCACCGGGCCGAGGCCGGAAACCTCCTCGCCGACGCTGGCTCACCGGCCGCCGTCCGCGACCTGCTGAAGCTCCTCGACGACCCGGAACCCCAGGTGCGGTGGGCGGCGGCACGGGGTCTCGGTCGACTGGGCCACCCGAGTGCCCTCTCGCCCCTGCTGGCGTCGCTGGAGGGTGCCCGGCCCATGCCCTTCGACGTGGTGGCCGACGCCGTCTTCCAGATACGTGACTGTCCGGTGTCGCTGCTGCGCCAGGGGCTGAAGAGCCGCTCGATGCCCACCCGTGCCGTCACCGTCGAGCTCCTGGGCCGCTTCCAGGCGTTGGGCGCAGCCGAGGATGTCATCGACCTCCTCCACCACGACCCCTCGGTGGAGGTGCGGGCACGGGCGGCGCGATCACTCGGTCGCATGGGTTCACCACGAGCGCTCCCACCCCTTCTGGTCTGCCTGAACGACGGCCCGGTGGCCGTGCGGGCCATGACCATCTGGGCACTTGGCGAGATCGGAGGACCAGAGGCCCGTTCCGCCCTTCGCTCCACCCTGTTGGGACCGTCGCACCACGTCCGCTGGCTGGCGGCCGAGGCCCTTGCGGCCCTCGGCCCCGCCGGGTTCGACGTGCTCACCGAGGTCGCCGCGAGCGAGACCACCGGATCCGCCGCCGCGGCGCGCGCTCTCTCCGAGCGCAAGTGCCTCGAACCCACACAAGCCTGACGATGTCAGATCCTGAGATCATCGCCGACGCGGGAGACTCGAAGATCCTCCTCAGCGTCCTCGCCCGGGTGAAGGGCGGCGACTTCTCCGCCCGCATGCCGCTCGAGTGGACGGGCGTCGCCGGCAAGGTGGCCGACTGCCTCAACGACGTGATCGCAGCAAACCAGTCGCTCGAGGCGGGGCTGGCCAGGGTGAGCGATGTGGTGGGCCGTCAGGGCCGGCTCTCGCAGCGGGTCGTGCTGGGTGGATGAGCCCAGGGTTGGGCGGGCAGCGTCACCTCGGTCAACGACCTGATCGAGTCCCTCGTCCGTCCCACCAGTGAGATGCAACGGGTCATCGGGGCGGTGGCCGACGGCGACCTGAGCAAGAAGGTGACCGCGGAGGTCAGCGGCGAGATGCTCGAGCTGAAGAACACCATCAACGCCATGGTCGACCAGCTCAACGAGTTTGCCGCTGAGGTCACCCGGGTCGCTCGGGACGTCGGGACCGAGGGCAAGCTCGGTCAGGCCGCGGCGGTCACCATCGAGGTGGGCGGGGTGTGGAAGGACCTCACCGACAACGTCAACCTGATGGCCGGCAACCTCACCGGACAGGTGCGCAACATCGCTGAGGTGACCACGGCGGTGGCCAACGGCGACCTCAGCAAGAAGATCACGATCGACGTCAAGGGCGAGTTCCTCGAGCTGAAGAACACGGTCAACGCCATGGTCGACCAGCTCAACGCCTTTGCTGGTGAGGTGACTCGGGTGGCCCGTGAGGTCGGGGTCGAAGGGCGCCTGGGAGGCCAGGCCCAGTCCAAGGAGGTCGGCGGGGTGTGGAAGGACCTGACCGACAACGTCAACCAGCTGGCCGCCAACCTCACCAACCAGGTTCGGGCCATCGCCGAGGTGGCCACCGCCGTCACCGAGGGCGACCTCACCAGGCAGGTCCAGATGGAGGCGAGCGGCGAGGTAGCTGTGCTGAAGGACACGCTCAACGAGATGATCCGCAACCTCCGGGAGACGACGCGGCAGAACATCGAGCAGGACTGGCTGAAGACGAACCGGGAGCGGTTCACCCGGATGCTCCAGGGCCAGAGGGACCTGGACACCGTGTCCGACATGATCCTCTCCGAGCTCGCCCCGCTCGTCTCGGCCCAGCACGCGGTCTTCTACTCGATGACCTCCCCGACCCCGGGTTGTGAGCCGGTGCTCCAGCTCCAGGCCGCGTACGGCTACGAGGAGCGGCGCCAGCTTTCGACCTCCTTCCGGCTCGGAGAGGGCCTGGTGGGCCAGTGCGCCAAGGAGAAGAAGCGGATCCTGCTGACCGAGGTGCCGGGGGATTACGTGCGAATCAGCTCGGGGCTCGGCGCATCGCCTCCCCTCAACATCATCGTGCTGCCCGTGCTCTTCGAGGGATCGGTGCGCGCCGTGGTCGAGCTCGCCTCGTTCTCCGCCTTCAGCCCGACCCACCAGGCGTTCCTCGATCAGCTCCCCGAGAGCATCGGCCTGGTCCTCAACACCATCGAAGCCGACACCCTCACCAAAAACCTCTTGAAGCAGTCGCAGTCCCAGCAGGAGGAGCTGCGCGAGTCCAACGACGATCTTGGCCGTCAGGCCAAGCTGCTCGCCGAGCAGAACATCGAAGCGGAGCGCAAGAACATCGAGGTGGAGGAGTCGAAGCGCCTGGTGGTGGAGAAGGCGGGGCAGCTGGCGGTGTCCTCGCGGTACAAGTCCGAGTTCATCGCCAACATGTCGCACGAGCTGCGCACCCCGCTGAACAGCCTGTTGATCCTCGCCGAGCAGCTCGAGGAGAACCCCGACCACAACATGACCGACGACCAGGTCAAGTACGCCAGCGTCATCCGGGCTTCGGGGAACGATCTGCTGAGTCTCCTCAACGACATCCTCGACCTGGCCAAGGTCGAGTCGGGCACCGTCACCGTCGAGCTTTCCGATGTGCCTGTCGCCCAGCTGTGCAGCACCCTGCTCGGCGAGTTCGAGCCGGTCGCCCAGGGAAAGGGCCTTGGCTTCACGGTCGAGCTTGCGCCAGCCAGCCCTGACCACATCGTCACCGACTCGCACCGGCTCCGACAGATCCTGAAGAACCTCCTGGCCAACGCCTTCAAGTTCACCGAGCAAGGTGAGGTCCACTTGCAGGTCAGCGTGGCTGACGGCGGATGGAGCCCGGATACGACGTCGCTGGCCACCGCGCCGTCGGTGCTGGCCTTCTCGGTGAGCGACACCGGTGTGGGCATCGACCAGGCGAACCAGCAGCGGATCTTCGAAGAGTTCGCCCAGGGCGACGGCAGCACAGCCCGGCTCTACGGCGGTACGGGCCTCGGTCTTTCCATCAGCCGTGAGCTGGCCGGGCTCCTGGGCGGCGAGATCACGGTGGCCAGCACGCCGGGCGAGGGGAGCACCTTTACCGTCTACCTCCCGCTCGCTCGCCCCACAACGAGCGGCAGGGCCGCCGAGCCGATGGTGGTGCCGGGCCCGGGGCGGGTCGGCGGCGTCGTCGGAGCGGCAGACTGGGCGACGAGGCGGGCCGACCCCGCTCCGGACCGGCCGTCGCGCAACGGGCTTGATCAGGGAGCGCTGGCCGGGAGGAAGGTGCTCGTGGTCGACGACGACTTCCGCAACGTGTTCGCCCTGACCGCACTCCTCGAACGGGCCGAGGCCGAGGTCACGACCGCCGAGAGCGGCGCCGAGGCCGTGGCCTCCCTGGGCCGAAGCCCCGACATCGACATCGTGCTCATGGACATCATGATGCCGGTCATGGACGGGTACGAGGCCATTCGCACGATCCGCGCCCTCGATCGATGCCGCGGACTTCCGATCATCGCCGTCACCGGCAAGGTCGTCCCTGGCGAACGTGAGCGCTGCCTCGACGCCGGAGCCAACGACTACGTCCCCAAGCCGATCAACACCGCCCAGCTCCTCTCCGCCATACAGCCCTGGCTGCCGGTCCTCGGGACGCAGATCCCGTGACGGGTGCACTCAGCCTCTTAAGGCCGCCGCACGCAGCAGCGACGGCCGCGCCCGAAGCCCCGGTGCCGGTCCTCATCGTCGATGACAACGCGTCGAAGCGGCTGGCCCTGAAGTCGGTGCTCCTCCCGCTCGGCTACCACATCGTCGAGGCCGACTCCGGCGTCGACGCCCTCCGCTGCGTCATGGCCCAGGACTTCGCCGTCATCCTGCTCGACATCTGCATGCCCCTCATGGACGGGTTCGAGGCCGCCGCGCTCATCCGCCAGCGCTGGCAGTCCGAGATGACACCCATCATCTTCATCACGGCGCGCTCGAGCGATGAGATAGCGCAGGCCAACCGGTACTCGGAGGGGGCGGTCGACTTCCTCTTCGCGCCGGTGCCACCTGCCGACCTCCGGGCCAAGGTGTCGGTGTTCGCCAACCTGTTCATCAAGGCCGGGCTCCTGGCCGCGCAGGCGCGGGAGGTGCAGGCATCGGTCGACCAGCTGCGCCTGCTCACCGACGCCGCGCCCATCGGCATCTTCCAGACCGATGACCAGAACCGCTACGTGTACACCAACCCCCGGTGGACCGAGATCACCGGCATGAGCTCCGACCAGGCCACGGGGCGCAGGTGGGACACCATCCTCGACGCAGCACAGCGGAGTGAGCACACAGACGAGCTCGGGGAACGGGCGGAGCTCTGCCACCGGTTCGACCTGCAGCACCCGGTGGCCGGCGCCCGGATCGTGCTGGTCACCTCCAAGCCGATCCCCGACAGTGACGGTGCCATAGCGGGCTGGGTCGGGACCCTCGCCGATGTCACGGCCGAGGCGGGCGCCGAGGCAGCCATGTCGCAGGCGCGCGACGCCGCACTCTCCGCCACCGACCGGCAGAAGGCCTTCACCTCATCAGCGTCGCACGAGCTGCGGACGCCCACCACGTCGATCGTCGGGTTCATCGAAGCCGTCCTCGAGAGCACCGACCTGTCGACCGAGGATCGTGGCTTCCTCGAGATCGTCGACCGCAACGCCCACCGGCTGAGCCAGCTGATCGACGACCTCCTGGTCCTGGGCCAGGCCGAGATCGGCCCGTCGATGATGCACCTCGAGTCGACTGCGCTGCGGCCCCTGGTCGAGCGAGTCCTGTCGACGTTCCCATCTGATGTGGAGCAGGCCGACGTCACGCTGATCGCTGACGAAGGAGATGACCTCCCCCCTGCCCTGGTCGATCCGCTTCGCCTCGAGCAGGCGCTCACCAACATCGTCAGCAACGCGATCAAGTTCACGCCGAAGGGCGGCGAGGTGGAGATCAGCGTCCGCAACGATGCTGAGACGGTTCAGGTCAGCGTGGCCGACACCGGCATGGGCATCGAGCCGACAGAGCTCGACCGCATCTTCGATCGCTTCTACCGGTCGACGACGACGGTCGACGCGGCGGTGAAGGGCACCGGGCTCGGCCTTGCCATAGCGAAGAAGATGATCGAAGCCCAGGAGGGGCAGCTCGGCGTGACGAGCACCATCGGGCGGGGGTCCACCTTCACCATCACGGTCCCTCGCGCCCCGGCCAAGCTGCCGGTCGCCTGAGTGCCGTGAGGACATGCTGCGAGACAAGCCCGATCAGCTGGGGCTGACGCGACTGCTGCCAGGGAACTCGACGCGATTGCGACCGAGCTTCTTGGCGTCATAGAGGGCCAGGTCGGCCTCCTTGAGCACCTCATCTGCGGCGCGCGGGCACCGAGGGTCGAGCTCGGCGACCCCGGCACTCATGGTGACCGTTCCCGAGGCGTTGCCGACGTGGGGGATCGCCAGAGCTTCCAGTGCGGCCCCCATTCGCTGGGCCGCCAGGACCCCGCCCGCCAGAGGCTGCTCGGGAAAGATGCACAGGAACTCCTCGCCCCCGTAGCGGTAGAGGGTGTCCCCACCCCGTGCCTGCTCCCTGAGCTGGGCGGCGGTCGTCTGGAGGACGACGTCGCCTGCTGGGTGACCGTAGGTGTCGTTGTAGGTCTTGAAGTGGTCGAGGTCGAAGAGCGCCATGCTGTACCCGATCCCGTAGCGGGCCACCTGCACCTGCAGCCGGTCGAGCTCCTGCTCAAGGGCCCTCCGGTTCCCCAGGCCGGTGAGCGGGTCCCGCAGGGCTATCCCGGTGAGCTCCGCGTTCAGCGCCTCGAGCTCATCCCGCTGACGATCGAGCTGGCGGTGCAGGGAGGTCACCCTGGCCGCAGCGATGAGCCGGAGCTGGAGGTCATCAGCGTGGAGCGGCTTGACGAGGTAATCGTCGGCGCCGGCGAGCATGCCTTCGAGTATCCGAGGTCTGGCCCCCAGGCTGGTCACCAGGATGCAGTAGGTCAAGCTCCCTGCGGCGTTCTCCCGGATCTTCCCGCACAGCTCGACCCCGCTGAGACCGGGCATGACCCAGTCGGTGATGACCACGTCGGGACGGTGCAGCTGAAACGCCTCCCAGGCCTGGGCCCCGTCGCTGACGGCGATGCAGTGGTGGCCCAGCCTCTCCACCATCGCCCGGGCGACGAGCTGGGAGGTGGGGTCGTCATCGGCGACCAGGATCTTCATCGCGCCGGCCTCATCTCGTCGGTCGCCCTTCCTCCTGGAGCGAGAGGAGCGGCTCGTCGGCGGCGTCGCCACCTGCTGTCCATTCGTCCAACATGGCCTCCAGCTGCCTGAGCTTCACCGGCTTGGTCAGGTAGTCGTCCATGCCCGCTTCGATGCACCTCTCACGATCCTCCCGCAGCGCCCCGGCGGTCATCGCGATGATGGGGACATGGCGGCGACCCGCTTCGCGACGGCGTACCTCCTCCGTCGCCTGGAACCCGTCCATGTTGGGCATGTGGCAGTCCATCAGCACGGCGTCATAGCCCCGGCGCTCCAGTGCCTCCAGCGCCTCGATCCCATCGCCCGCGACATCGCAGGTGTAGCCCAGCTTGGCGGCGATGCCCTTGGCCACCTCCTGGTTGATGACGTTGTCCTCGGCGACGAGCAGGCTTCCGCGAGCGGCCACCGCGGGGGTCGTCGGAACGGGGGGGGTTCGCGTCGGCAGCGCCCCGGTGGGGCTCAGCGCAAGCAGGAGGCCGGCCCGAAGGTTCGCCAGGCGCACCGGCTTGTTGATCACGGTGCTGAAACCGGCTCCCTCAACGGCTTGAGCGTCGGACGCGGCCCACCCCACAAGCAGCAGTCGGGTCTGGTTCAGCGCAGGGTTGGACCGCACGGCCCGCCCCAGGTCCAGGCCTCCCATCCCGGGCAGGGTCCTGTCCACCAGGGCCACGTCGTAGGGGCAGCCGTCGGTGACGGAACGTTGCAGCCGCTCGAGCGCCGCCTCTGCGGTCGCCACGCTGTGGGCGATCAGGCCCATGGCCTGCAGTCGGGAGGTCAGCGCGACGTGACTGGTCGAGCTGTCGTCGACCACCAGCGCCCGCCTGCCGAGCAGCGGGGGTCCGACGGCGCAGGTCGGCCCACCCGCCGCCTCCGCCGGTTGGTCGAAGGGAAGCTCGAGCCAGAACGTCGAGCCCTTCCCGAGCTGGCTCTCCAGGCCGATGACGCCCCCCATGGCCTCGGCCAGTCGACGGCAGATCGCCAGGCCGAGTCCCGTGCCTCCGTAGCGGCGGGTGGTGGACGCATCAGCCTGGGAGAACGGTTGGAACAGCTGCTCGGTTGCGGCTGCGGCGATGCCGATCCCGGTGTCGGTCACCTCCAGGCGCACCCTGACGGGACCCGAGCCGGCCCCGGCGCCATCGACCGCGCTGGCCGACAAGGAGATCTCTCCGGCCTCGGTGAACTTCACCGCGTTGGTCGCCAGGTTCAGCAGGATCTGCCGCAACCGGCTCGCATCGCCCCGGACCCACGTCGGGGTGGTGGGCTGACACCACGAGGTCACCTCGATGCCCTTGCTCTGTGCCGTGTCAGCCACCAGCCCGGCCACGTCCTCGAGGGTCTGGTTCAGGTCGAAGTCCACCGCCTCGAGCTCGAGCTTGCCCGCTTCGATCTTGGAGAAGTCCAGGATGTCGTTGAGGATGCCCATCAGAGCCTGACCGGAGAAGTGCACGCCCTCGGCGTGGTGCCGCTGGGCGTCGCTGAGCGGTCCGTCGAGCAGCAGCTCGGTCAGACCGACCACGCCGTTCATCGGCGTGCGGATCTCGTGGCTCATCACGGCGAGGAACTCAGATTTGGCTCGAGAAGCCGCAAGTGCCGCATCACGCGAGCTCGCCACCTCCTGCTGAGCGACCTCCAGATCAGCGAGCGACGTCTGCAGCTCCCTGGTGCGCTCATCGACCTTGGCGCTCAGCTCGGCCGCCAGGTTCTCCCGCTCCTTCAGATCGTCGAAGAGCTTCGCCCCGTCCATGAGCGTGCCGTACACGCGCCGGAGGCTCCAGTAGTAGATGCCCACCCCAGCCCCGACGAAGTCCCACGCCACCATGTGCCAGTCAAAGGCACTTCGCAGGGCCGAACCGCCGTGCTCATCGATCCCGAACATGGGCAGCACCATGTGGACCGGGTGCATCCCGTGGTGCACCGCACACGTGAAGAAGATGGCTGCGGTGGCCGTCCCCAACCGGTTGGTGAGGAGCTGGCCCGTCCGGTGGAGCGGCCGGGCGATCGCCCAGGCGATGCCCAGGTAGGCGACAGCGATGACCACGTTCGCTGCGCTCCCGGCGATCCACCACATGATGTCCCTGCTCTCGGTCGCGATGAAGGCTCCACGAGGACATCGGCAAACGGGGCGGCGGCTGAAGCAAAGCCGGCGCGAAAGCCGGTGGGCGCCACCGGTGACCAAGACCGGGGCGACGGGTCGGTTGGGCGAGGGCGAGGACGGGAACGTTCTGAGGGTCGCCCGCGGTTGTAACGACAACGGCGACGGACCCGGCCAGCAGGCCGCATCGTCCGGTCCCAAGGAGGCCACCGTGCAGCAACCCACACCCGAGCAGGCGCTCCAGGCGCAGTCGATGGTCACCGCCCGCTGGGTGGCACGGGCCGAGACACGGGGGCTGCGTATCGGCACCTGGGTGCTGATCCTGGGCTCGCTGGCCCTGCCCAAGCCGGCCGGCTCGATCGTCGGTGCCGTCAACCTGGTGGTGATCCTCGGCCAGGTCGTCTGGTCGTGGCGCATCGCCGCCCGGGCCCGGCGCGAGCTGGCTCAGGCCGATCCGGCCCGCCTCCGCTCCGTCTTCGAGCAGCTGCGCACCCTCCCCGGGCCTCGCCGCACGTTCGAGGCTCTCCACGCCGCCCTGGCCGGCGTGGGCGTAGCCCCCGCCGGCGGCGCCCCCGTGCCCTCCGCCCGGGGCGCCGAGCCCCCGATGAGCACCGTCGACGACGGCCTCACCTGCTACGAGCGAGGTGGCCACACCCCCGGCTGCCCCCACCGACCCCTGGACGGCACCGGCATCGGGTAGCGCCGCCGGCGGCCGGGTAGGCGGCGGGCCGCGCCGGGGGACCGAGACCCGACCCCAGTCGTGCCCCGTGCGAGGATGCCAGGCGTGCCCCACCTGACCACCCAGTCCCAGCTTATGGTGGCCGGCCGGCTGGGGCTCGCCGCCGGCTGCCTGACTGCCCCCGATCTCGTCATCCGCCTCCTGGGCTTCCCGGAGCGCTCCAGCACCGCCCGCACCTTCGCCCGCATGCTCGGGGTGCGCGACCTGGCCGTGGCCCTGGTCCTGGTCAGCACCGCCGGCGACTCGGCGGCCCACAAGCGGGCCGTGCAGATCGCCGGCCTGGTCGACCTGGGCGACGTGGCCGCCATCGCCCTCGGCGCCGCCACCGACCCGAGGCTGCGCACCGCCGCGGTGCGCAACCTCCCCTTCGCCGGTTCCTCGGCCCTGTTCTGCTTCCTCGCCGCCCGGACCATCTGAGCCAACCGACGTGCGGCTCGCAGCGATCGACGGCAGGGCCTGCCTGGTGGTGCCGGGGGGCGTGGTCGAGCTGGGCGCCTCCGGGCACCCCGACGACCCGATGGCCTGCCTGGCCCGCTGGGACGAGCTGGCCGCTTGGGCTGCAGCGACCGACCCGGCGCCCACGGCCCCGCTGGAGGAGGCCCGCCTCACCTGCCCGGTGCCCCGCCCCACCCAGGTGTTCGCCATCGGCCTCAACTACCGGGCCCACTGCGAGGAGACGGGCGCCGAGGTGCCCGCGCTGCCGCTGACCTTCACCAAGTTCCCGTCCTGCCTGGCCGGCCCGCGTGACGACATCGTCCTGGTGCCGGGCTCGGTGGACTGGGAGGTGGAGCTGGTGCTGGTGGTGGGCGCCGGGTGCACCGTCGGCCAGGACGTCAGCGAGCGCCAGCTGCAGAAGGCGGGGCGACCCCCGCAGTTCTCGCTGGCAAAGAGCCACCGGGGCTTCGGGCCCGTCGGGCCCTGGGTCACCGACGAGGTCGACCCCGGCGACCTGGCCATCTCCTGCGCCCTGAACGGCGAGGTGGTGCAGGCCAGCCGCACCAGCGACATGGTCTTCGGCCCCGCCGAGCTGCTGGCCCACCTCGGCGGCGTGTGCGACCTGCGACCGGGAGACCTGGTCTTCACCGGCACCCCCTCGGGCGTCGGCATGGGCCGCACCCCGCCCCGCTTCCTGCAGCCCGGCGACGTGCTCGTCTCCACCATCGAGCACGTGGGCACGATGGTGAACCGCTGCCGGGCGCCGGCACCCGTCTGAGGGCCAGCCCCCCCCGTCTACCTCTGATCTACGGGACTTTCGTCATCCTGGGCTCGCTTCTGCGGGTCTAGGGTGGCGCCGATGCCCACGTTCACGGTCGGTCAGGCCGCCGATCTGCTCGGGGTCAGCGCCGACACCGTGCGGCGCTGGATCGACGACGGCCAGATCCCAGCAACCCGGGGACCGGGGGGGCGGCGCACCGTCGACGGGGCGGCGCTGGCCCGCTTCTCGGCCGACCGGGCCGAGGCGCCGGCGTCCAACGCCACCGCCTCGGCCCGGAACCACTTCACCGGCCTGGTCACCAAGGTGACGCGGGACACGGTGATGGCCCAGGTGGAGATCCAGGCCGGCCCCTTCCGGGTCGTGTCGCTCATCAGCCGGGAGGCGGCCGACCAGCTCGAGCTGGCGCCCGGCGTGCTCGCCGTGGCCTCGGTGAAGTCCACCAACGTCCTCATCGAGATCCCCCCGCGCTGAAGGCCACCTCCCCATGCCCGGTCGCCTCCCGTCACTGCTCGCCGTCGCCTCGACCGCCCTGCTGATCGGTGGCTGCGGCTCCTCTACCACGGTGGAGACGGATGGGACCAGCGGCCGCCCGACGGGCCCGGTGACGGTTTTCGCCGCCGCCTCGTTGACCGTCCCGTTCAACCAGGCCAAGGGCCCATTCACCGCGGCCAACGCCGGCCTCTCCCTCACCTACAGCTTCGCCGGGTCGAACGCCCTGGCGACCCAGATCACCCGGGGCGCCCCGGCCGACGTCTTTGCCTCGGCCGACACCGCCAACATGGCCAGGCTGGTCGACGCCGGCCTGGTGGGCGCCCCCGTCACCTTTGCCCGCAACAAGCTCCAGATCGCCGTGGCCGCCGGGAACCCCAGGAACATCACAGGGATCGCCGACCTGGCCCGGGCGGACGTGGCCGTCGTGCTGGCCTCCCCGGGCGTGCCGGTCGGCGACTACACCCGCCGAGTCTTGGCCGACCAGCGGGTCACGGTGGCGCCGAGGTCGTTGGAGACCGACGTGAGGTCGGCCGTGGCCAAGGTCACCTCGGGCGACGCCGACGCCACCGTGGTCTACGTCACCGACGTGGTCGCCGCCGGCGCCAAGGTGGCCGGGGTGAGCGTCCCCGACGCCGCCCAGCCGGCCATCACCTATCCGATCGCCGTGGTCAAGGCCACCGGCAACCCCACCGTGGCTCAGGCGTTCGTGGATGCCGCGGTGTCCGGCGAGGTGCAGAAGGCCCTGCGCACCGCCGGCTTCCTCCCCCCGGGCTGACGCAGATGCCCCGCCGCCTGGTCGGCCTTGTCCCGACCGTCCTGGCCGTCGGGGCGGTGGCCCTGGTCGTGCTGCCCCTGGCCGGCCTGCTGCAACGGGCGCCCTGGTCCTCCCTGGCCGGCGAGCTGCGGGCCGGCGACGCCGTCCGGGCCCTTCGCCTGTCGCTGGTCACCTCCCTCGCCGCCCTCGCCGTCTCGGTCGCCCTCGGCCTGCCCCTAGCGTGGGTGCTGGCCCGCCGCAGCTTCCCGGGCCGTTCGCTGGTGAGGGCCTTGGTCACCCTGCCCATGGTCCTTCCCCCCGTGGTCGGCGGGATCGCCCTGCTCTACGCCTTCGGCCGGCGCGGCTTCGCCGGCCGGATCCTCTACGACCTGACCGGCTGGCGCCTGGTGTTCGACACCAGCGGAGTGATCGTGGCCCAGACCTTTGTGTCGATGCCGTTCCTGATCGTCACCGCCGAGGCCGCCTTCCGCACCCTGGACCGCCGGGCCGAGGAGGCCGCCGCCACGCTGGGAGCCGGGCCCGCCTACCGCTTCCGGCGGGTGACGCTGCCGGCGGTGGCCCCGGCCCTGGCCGCCGGATCCGCTCTCACGTGGGCCCGGGCGCTCGGTGAGTTCGGGGCCACGATCACCTTCGCCGGCAACCTGCCCGGCACCACCCAGACCACCCCGCTCCTGGTGTACCTGGCCGTCGAGTCTGGACGCGAGGGCACGGCGCTGGCCCTGTCGCTGGTCCTCCTCGGGGTGTCGCTGGCCGTGCTGATCGGGCTGCGCGACCGATGGCTGAGCCCCCCGTGAGCGCAGCGAACGAGCCGGCGAGGAGCCTGACCGCCGAGGTCGGGGTCAGCCTCGGGACCCTCCTGCTCGAGATCGACCTGACCGTGGACGACCACAGCACCGTCGCCGTCGTCGGGCCCAACGGCGCGGGCAAGACCACGCTGCTGCGGGCCGTGGCCGGGCTGGTCCCCCTCGACCGGGGCCGGACCGTGATCGGCGGGGTCGTGGTCGAGGACGCCACCGCCGGCGTGCGGGCCGCCCCCGAGGACCGCCAGATCGGCGTGGTGTTCCAGGAGCACCGCCTGTTCGCCAACCTCACCGCTCTCGAGAACGTCGCCTTCGGCCTGCGGGCCCGGGGGATGGCCCGGGCGGCGGCGCAAGCCAGGGCGGCGGGCTGGCTGGATCGGGTCGGGCTGGCCGAGGTGGCGGGGCTCCGGCCCCGGGCGCTGTCCGGTGGCCAGGCCCAGCGGGTGGCGCTGGCCCGGGCCCTGGTCACCGAGCCCGCCGTGCTGCTCCTCGACGAGCCGCTCGCCGCCGTCGACGCCTCCGCCCGGGTGGAGCTGCGCCACGCCCTCGGCCACGAGCTGCGGCGCTACCCCGGGGCGCGGCTGCTCGTGACCCACGACCCGATCGAGGCCGCGGCCCTGGCCGACCACCTGGTGGTCCTCGAGGACGGGCGCGTCACCCAGCACGGCCCGCTGGTGGAGGTCACCGCCCGGCCCCGCTCCCCCTGGGTGGCCACCATGGTCGGGCTGAACCTGGTCCAAGGGGTCGGCGCCCACACCACCGTCTGCACCGCATCGGGCACCGCAGTGGCCACCGCCAACCCGGTCGAGGGGCCCGCCTTCGCCGCCTTCCGCCCCAACGCCGTCACCCTTCACCGCCAGCGCCCCGAGGGCAGCGCCCGCAACGTGTGGCCCGGGCAGGCCGGCGATCTGCACCCCGCCGGCGACCGGGCCCGGATCCGCATATCCGGCCCGGTCCCCCTGGTCGCCGAGGTCACCGCCGCCGCGGTCGCCGAGCTCCACCTGACCGACGGCGGCGAGGTCTGGGCCTCGGTCAAGGCCACCGACGTCGACGCCTACCCGGCCTGAGCCGAAGATCTCGGCCTAGCCGGATCCCTCGAAGGTGGCGCCGCGGATGCCGCGGTCGGCGAGCTCGAGGAGGAGGGGGAGGGGTTCGGGGCACAGGACGGCGAGGCCGGCGGCGCCGACGCGGGTGAGGCGGCCCGAGCCGATCTCGACGGCGATCACCGCGGCGACGGCGCCGGCGGCCACCCCGGGCCGGTCGACGGCGCCGTAGACCACCGTCTCGAAGGACTGGCCGATCCGGCCCCGCACCTCGACGCGGATGGCGCCGATCAGGCCCTCGGGGTGGGGCTGGCGGAGCATCGGGAGGGGGGCGGAGAGCCGGTCGCGGCGGGTGGCGGCCACGCGGGAGGTGGCCCGCAGCACGCCGGGGAAGGCGGGGGCCAGGAGGAGGGCGTCGGGCACCGACGCCCGGTAGCAGTCCTGGCCGGCCACCGGGTCGGGGAACCAGGCCAGCTCGCGGCCCGATCCGCCCTGGCGGTTCACCCAGGCGCCGTCGCGCCAGTCGAGGGCCAGGCCCCGCAGACCGGCGTGGTGGGCCCGGGCGCAGGACGGACCGCCCGTGCCGGCCCGGGCCACGTGGACCTCGTGGACCTCGTCGAACAGGCGGGCGGCGTGGGCGGCGAGGAGGTCGGACAGCCCGGGCGCGAACCCGGCGCCCACGGCCACGGTGCGGCCCCGCACCCGGGCTTCGTCGTCGAGGGCAAGCAGCGCCCGGGTCGGGCCCAGCTCGTCGCTGCACGACACGACCGAGGCGCCGGCCTCGAGGGCCCGCTCGGCCTGGTCGCGGTGGTGCTTGCCGGGCCCGGCCAGGACCACGACGTCGTGGCCGGCGAGGTCGACCTCGGCGGCGCTGACGGCCGTGGCGATGGCGCCGAGCGAGGCGCCCACCGAGGCGACGAGGGTGGCCCGGGGGTCGGCGACGGTGAGGGCGGCGACCCCCGGGGTGGAGGCCAGCTGCCGGGCGGCCCGGCTGCCGACGGCGCCCGCCCCGAGGACGGCGATCCTCACCGCAGGTCGGGCCCGGACAGCTCCCGCCAGCCGCCCGACTGCGGCGGCGTGCCCCCGGTGCCCCGCAGGCGCAGCACGGCGGCGACCAGGCCCATGATCCCGACTGCCATGGATGCCCGCCGCAGGAACTGGATCACGCCTCAACCCTAACGAGTCCTTCCCCGGGCGAGGACCCGGGCTCAGCTCAGAGCCAGTCCTTCCGCTTGAAGTAGCGGTAGCCGACACCGGTGCACACGGCCATCAACCCCAGCGCCCACAGGTAGCCGAAGCGCCACTGCAGCTCGGGCATGTGCTCGAAGTTCATGCCGTAGATGCCGGCGATCAGCGTCGATCCGAGGAGCAGGGCGCCCCAGGAGGTCATGCGCTTCATCACCTTGTTCATCCGGTTGGCCACCAGCGACTGCAGGGCGTCGACGGCGTTGCCCACCAGCTCGCGCTCCTGGTCGAGCTGGTCGACGGCCCGGCGGGCGTGGTCGAGCACATCCTGCAGCTGCTCCCGGGCGATGCCGTCGATGGCCTCGACCTCGCCCCGCTGGAGGCGGACGAGCACGTCCCGCAGGGGCAGCACCACCTTGCGGAAGTGCAGCAGTTCCCGCCGGATGCGCAGCAGCCGGGTCTGCACGTCGTGGGGGACATCGACCTCATCGGCGATGATCGACTCCTCGATCTCCTCGACCCTGGACTCGATGGCGTCGGTGCGGTCGAGGTAGCCGTCGACCAGCTCGTCCAGCACCACGTACACGAGGTGGCCGACGGTGGTGCGCTCCACCCCCGGCTCGGCCTGGGCGGTGGGGCCGCTCGAGTCGGCCTCGCGCTGGAAGCGGTTGCGCATGGCGTCGATGTCGCAGGTGTCGCCCGCCGGGTTTCGCTCGCGGACGGTGATGAGCCACGTGGGGCCGATGAACAGGTCGACCTCGGATAGCTCCTTGCTATAGGCCACGACGAAGGAGTGGTTGGCGTAGTGCTCCAGCTTTGGGCGCTGGCCGTGCTCCTTGGCGTCCTCGACGGCCAGGGGGTGCAGGCCGAACTCCTCCACCAGGCAGGCGAAGTCCTCGTCGTCGCCGTCGACGACATCGACCCACACCAGCTCGGACGAGCGCTGGATGATGGCCCCCACCTCGGCCGGGTCGTGGAGCTGGGAGGAGCCGTCACCGTCGAACGTCCTCGCCACGATGCCCACCGGGCCATTCTGCCGGCTCGTCGGTCTGGCCGGCGCGCCACGCTCGACGAGGACCGGTCCTGGGGCGTCATGCTGTTCGCTGAGCGCCCGGAATGGCAGGGCGATCTCGGTCAGCCGGTCTCGCAGACGAAGTTGCCGGGGGCTCCGGGGTACTTCGGGGACGTCTCGCCCCGGGTGACCAGGCCCAGCTCGGTCGGCCCCACCGAGCCGGTGGCCAGCGCCAGGTCGCTCAGCAGGGACTGCGTCGCCGGGTCGGCCTTGTTCTGGACCTTGCCTGCTCCGTAGGCGCCGCCGCACACGAGGTAGAGGTTGAAGACGCCGGTCCAGTCGACGAGGCGGTCGCCGGGGGTCCTGCCGGTGTCGCCGACGTCGGCCTGCAGGGCGTCGGCCCCGGATCCGCCGTAGATCGTGTCGGCGCCGTTGACCGTGGCCCGCACGTTGTCGGTGTCGGAGGTCGGGGCGACGGCCGTCCACAGCGCCGCATCACCGGCCCGCTTCTTGAGGTCGAGGAAGTCGCCTCCAGCGCCGCCGAAGATGCGGTCGTGGTCGGCCCCGCCCCAAAGCGCGTCGGCGCCGTCGGCACCGAACAGCACGTCGTCGCCGTCACCGCCGTTGGCGAGGTCGGTGCCGGCGCCGGCATGGATGGCGTCGGCTCCCGATCCGCCGACGAGCACGTCGTCGCCGCCGATGGCCGGCTGGGTGAGCGTGACGACCCGGACGATGGTGCCCGCCTGACGCACGGATTCGGTGATGAAGCCGCCGTTGTTGCGCAGCGTCGTCGGCTGGCCGAGCGAGGCGGCCGGCGTCGGCACGTCGACGCCCTGGTCACCGACCAGGGCGTCGTCCCCGTCGTCACCCACGAGCACGTCCCCCAGCACCGGGTGGCCGGCGAAGCTCTGCCCGCCACCCTCGGTCGTGTCGTCGAGCTGCCCGTAGAGCTCGTCGTCGCCGGCCTGGCCTACGAGGAGGTCACTGCCCGAGGTGGCGCCCGGGGCGGTGTCGGCCATGGCGACGAGACGCCGCTGCGGCAGGCCGAGCCCGACGGTGGTGCCGTCGCGGGTGATGCGGCCGTTGTCACCGAGGAGCACGTCGGCGCTGTCGGCCTGGGCCCCGGCGGGTGGTGTTGGCCCATGGCCGCCGTACAGGGTGTCCCGTCCGTCGAGGAGACCTGCGGCGCTGGGATCGGTGAGCCCGGACGGGGGCAATAGGAACCGGTCCACCTGACCGGAGATGACCAGCCCGGTGGTGGACGAGCCGCCGCCGATCAGGTCGTCCTCGCCGCCGTCGCCGCGGAGGGTGTCGTTGCCGGCGTTGCCCTCCAGGACGTCGTCCCCGTCGCCACCGTTGAGGGCGTCGTTTCCGCCCTGTCCGAACAAGAGGTCGCGGCCGCGGCCGCGGCCGCCGGAGAGGGTGTCGCCCGCCCCGGCCGGCGGCGACCCTGCCACCTCGACATCGAAGAGCAGGATGGCGCGCCTGGCGGTCCCATCCCCGCGGATCGTGCCGAGGGCGTCGAGGCGCGCGTTGTCACCAGCGAGCACGTCGTCGCCGTCGTCGCCGGACAGCGCGTCGGTGCCGTCGGGCAACGTGTTGCCGGTGCGGTCGCCGTCGATCACGCCGTCGAGAGCCGATGACCCGCCAGTCAGCGTGTCGTCACCGGTTCCGCCGGTGAGCACATCGTCGCCGTCGTCGCCCTCGAGGGCGTCGCGCCCGTCGCCGCCGCCCAGCTCGTCGTCGCCGGACTGGCCGAAGAGGGAGTCGTCCCCGGGGCCGCCGAGGAGGTGGTCCTGGCCCGATGACCCAGCCGGGATGGCCGCGCCGGGGGCCGGAACATCCAGCAGCTGCACGCTGGGCGTGATCGTCCCGTTGTCGCCGACGAGGACGTCGTTCCCCGCCTCCCCCTGCAGGCTGTCGAACTGCCCGGGGTCGGAGGCGTCGAAGGCCCCGCCGGTCCACGACCCGCCGACGAGCTGGTCGTCGCCGTCGCCGCCGGCGACCGTGTCGTGGCCGGCGTTTCCCTCGACGGCGTCGTTCCCGGCGCCACCGCTGATGGTGTCGTCGCCGGACTGCCCGATCAGCAGGTCGTCGCCGCCGCCGCCGGTGAGGGTGTCGTTGCCGCTCGTCCCCGCCGATGGCGCAGATCCGGTGGCCAGGTCGAAGAGCACCAGGCCGACGGGCGGGCGGATGCGCGACCACCGCGGCCGCGGGCCGCCGGTCGCCGGGTCGAGCCGGGCGTTGTCGCCGACGACGACGTCGGAGCCGTCGAGGCCGTCGACGCCGTTGTCGCCGTGCACGGTGTCAGCGCCGTCGAGCAGGCCTGCGCCCGACCGGTCGAGGGTGACCGCGTCGGCAGTCGACGAGCCGCCGATGGCCAGGTCGCTCCCGTCGTCGCCCTGCACGGTGTCAGCCCCGGCACCGCCCTCGACGACGTCGTCGTCATGCCCGCCGCGGACGAGGTCATCACCGTCCTGGCCGAACGCCCAGTCCTGGCCGAAGCCACCGAAGAGCTGGTCGTCCGGGCCTGCACCCGAGGAGGGCGTGGCCAGGAGGGTGACGTCGCGGCCGGTGATGGCCGAGGTGGCCGCCGCGCCGCGCACCATGGTGGCGTTGCCACCGGCGAGGACGTCGTCGCCGCCGTCGCCCAGCAGCTCGTCCCGGCCGTCGGCGGTGGCCGCCGACTCGGACCCGCCGATGAGGAGGTCGTTGCCCGAGCTGCCCCGGAGGACGTCGTCATCGGCACCGCCGGCCAGCAGGTCGTCGCCGCCGTCGCCCGCCAGCAGGTCGTTGCCGGCATCGCCGTGGACGGCGTCGTTGCCAGCGCCGCCGCGAACCAGGTCGGCGCCAGCGCCACCGTTGACGGTGAGGTCGTCGCCGTCGCCGGCGTCGACGAAGTCGCCACCGCCCTGGCCGTCGAGGGAGGCGTCGGCCCCGCCCCCGCCGAGCAGGCAGTCGCCGTCCCCCACGGCTCCTGTGATCCCAACGAGCTCAACGGCCCCGGTGTCACCGGTGACCGCTCCGCTGCGGACGGCGATGGCGCCGTTGCCATCCAGGTCGGCTCGGCCGTTCTGGAACACCACGTCACCCAGCAGGCCGGTGTAGGGGCTCCCGGCCGTGTCGAGGACGACGCCGTCGGTCACCGTCAGTCCCTCGAGCTGCCCGTCATCCAGGATGTTGGCCGATAGGTCGCGGTTCAAGTCGATGCCGCCAAGGACCACGCTGGTGCTCGCCTGGCACACGATCAGGCGGGCGTCGCCCTCGGTCGCCGACGCCGCACCGCTGCCGTCACCCGCCAGGGTGTCGATGCCGTCTTCGCCGAGCAGCACGTCGCTGCCGGGGCCACCGGACATGACGTCGTCGCCCTTGCCTCCACGCCCGAGGTCGTTGCCGGTCTCGCCAGCCAGCACGTCGGCGCCTCCGGAGCCGTAGAGGCGGTCGGCCCCGGGCCCACCCAGGATCTCGTCGGCCCCTTCGTCGACGGCCTGCACGTCGCTGCCGTCACCCACGAGGAGGTCGTCGCCGCTGCGGCCGCAGACGACGTCGGCGCCGCCGCCGCCGGCCAGCGAGTCGGACCCTGGGCCGCCCAGGACGTAGTCGCGGTCGCTGCCGCCGGTGACCTCGTCATGGTCCGTGCCGGACAGCACTCCGGCGAGGAGGCAGTCGGCCCGCACCGACTCGATGGTGGGCAGCACCAACGTCGGGATGCTCACCACCACCTGGACGAGCGCGCCCACCGGCGAGACCCCAAAGACGTTCGTGGTCTGGGTGCCGGTGAAGGTCGGGGAAGCGGTCGAGTCGCCTCCGACCACCAGGTCCGACCCGTCGCCGCCCCTGACCTCGTCCGACCCCCCGCCGCCGACGACGAGGTCGCCGGCGTCGAGGAGGGTGCCGATCACGGCGGCTTCGGTGGTGGCGAACAGCTGCGACGCCAACGCACCGGCGCCGCCGTCGACCAGGTCAGCACCGGCACCACCGACGACGCTGTCGGCCCCGGGACCACCGCTCAGCCGGTCATCGCCACTGCCGCCGTCAAGGGCATCCCGCCCGATGCCGCCGTCCACCAGGTCGTTGCCGGCGCCCGCGGTGACGGTGTCGTCTCCGCTGCCGGCGTCGATGGCGTCGTTACCGCTGCCGCCCACGATGGTGTCAGCACCGTCGCCGCTGGTCAGCTTGTCAGACCCGTCCCCACCGTCGAGCGTGGCGGGCACGGTGAACGGGACCGGGGTCACGAGCGTGGCCCCGTCGGCGCTCGTGGAGATGATCTGCCCGGGGAACAGCCGCACGACGTCGTCGTTGCTCCCCGCAGCGGCCCGGATGCGGCCGCCCGTCGGCACGACATGGACCTGCACCAGGTTGAAGGCCGACACCTCCACCCTCGTGCCCTGCACCGGGTCGGTGGGCGCGGTCGGGCCGAGCTGGCGGACGGTGTAGGTCTCCTTCGTCGTGTCGAAGTAGGCCCTGCGGTCGTTCGGCTTGCCGATGGTCAGCCAGAGGTCGCCCGCGGACGGGAACGCCAGCGCCGGCTGGGTGACCTCGCAGTTGAACTCGAACAGCTTGATGCGTGGGCTGCGGACGATGTCGAACGACTTGTCGACGTGGAAGAGGAACAGGTCGATGTGGAAGTAGAACTGGAGGAAGAACTCGATGCCCGACGACACGTTGAACGCGCAGTCCGGGCCGGTGGCGCTCCCGGCGAACTCGTCGGCGTAGATTTTGCCGTCAGCGTTGGGGTCGAAGGCGTCGAGGGACAGGTCGAGGATGATCCCGCCCCGGATGCCGGCCTGGGCGAAGCCGATGCTCACCTCGGCGCCGGCGGTGATCGTGAAGGTGAACTTGATCTCGGGGACGTCGACGCCCTTCTCGAGGTCGTCGATGTAGAAGCCGTCGCTGAAGACCTTGCCCCGCGGGATGCTGCCGGGGGCCGGGAGGCCACGGACGTCGCCCGGCTCGAGCAGCTCGATCTGCTTGGACAGGCCCCGGGTGTCGAAGCCGAAGGCGAACCGGCCATCGACGCCGATGGACCCCCCGATCGAGGCGACCACCGGCACGGGGCCGATCATCATCGGACCGAAGTTGCGGACGACCGACACGGCGCCGCCGATGTGGCCGAGGTCGACGTAGAGCAGGGTGGTGTCGCCGTTGCCGAGGATGAGGTCGTAGACCTGCTTGGCGTCCTCGAGGACAGGCACCGAGATGCTCGGCAGGCTGAAGTACACCGACTTCTGCATCTGCTTCTGGATGTTCTTGCCCGCCGTCGGGTCGGTCGGAGCGGTGCCGTTCTTCTTCCGCTTGATCTTCGAGAAGGCGCTCTCGTCGCACCGGTTGTTCACGCCCGTGCCACTGGACTTGGCCGTGAACGCCTTCCCGCCCTCCTTGGTGGCCGCCACCGTCTTGGTGCAGCTGTTGCGCTGCAACGGGGCCGACGGCAAGCGGAAGCTGCCACCGGCCCCGGCGCCGAGGTCGCGCAGCTCGGGCGCCCCGCTGCCACCGGGGAGGCGGGCGATCAGCTGCTGGAACTGGAGGAGGTTGATGACCAGCGCGATGGCCTGGTGGGCCTTGGCCAGGAGGGTCAGGGTGGTGAGCTTCGGGCCGCCAACCAGCTCGGAAAGCTGCGACGCCACCGGGATGGGCGCCGAGAGCACGTCGACGACGGGATTGAGCGGGGCCAGCCACTTCTTGGCCTTGGCGTAGCCGGCGTCGAGGATGTCGTAGACGGTCTTGGCGTCGATCTCGAGGCTGCCGAACTGCACGCCGGCCTCGGCGAACTGGCCGTTCGTCCACGGGACGGCGATGGTGCCGAGGACGTCGAAGAACCCGATCGTGCTGGCGTAGGCCTCGAAGTAGAGGTCGAGGCCGCCGGTGCCGGCGGCGGTGGTGGTCGTCGGCAGCTTCTTGTCGAACAGCGAGGGGAGGTACACCCGTCCACTGGCGTCGGCCGGTCCGGTCGACGTTCCGGCTCCAGGCGTGACGGCCACGGTGAGGGTGGCGTCGACCCCGGTGTCGTAGGGGTTGGCGGCGGCGTCGGTCCGGTCGACCAAGACCGACGGCAGCTTGCCCACAAAGGCGTCGATGCACCTGCTCGCCGCCGCGCGGCTGGCCGGGATCGTCTTGACCGCCTTGGCCTTTGAGATGGCGGCGCGGTCCCAGGGGTGGCAGTTGGCCTCGGTGTGGACCGGCAGCCGAGCGGTGACGTGCTCGGTCAGAACATCGACGCTCGTGGCGGTGCCGGTCGGGGCAAGGAGGAGGAAGGGCCCGGAGCCGCGGCGGATGCCGGCGGTGACGGTGAGGTCCCAGTCGGTGCTCGTGGGCACCTCGAGGTTGGTGTCGAGGGCGAGGCCGGCGAGACCGGCGCGGAAGGGTGACTTCTGGCCGATCTTGTTCCCGCCGATGTGGATCGGGGCGCGCACCTCGACGACGTCCTTGACGGTGGCGCCCGCCGCACATGTCGTGGCGCAGCTGAAGGTGACGGTCACCGGGGAGATCTCGAGATCAGGTGACGTGACTGCGGTCAGCGCAGCACCCAGGTCGGCGGCGAGCGTGGTGGCCTTGGTGGCCTCGGTGGCCGTGACTGCGCCCAGGGCGCGGCGGGCCGCCGCCCCGTAGGCGCTCACGGCGGCCGGGATGTCAGCTCCTGCGTCCAGGTCGGTGCCCACGAGCGGCATGCTCATGTCGGCGAGCTCGCCGTCGAGGGCATCGGTGAGCGAGCGGCTGAACGCGGCCAGCCCGTCGGCCAGGAAGGGATAGGCCAGCGGCTGAGCGTCGAGCGATGCCCCCGTTCCGCCCGAGCTCTGGTCGGGCCGCAGGGCCACCTGGACGGTGGTCAGGGCGGTGGTGCCCTGCACCAGCGGGACGGTGAGGCAGGCTGCGGTCTCGGTGCCGGTGGTGGTGCCGGCGCAGGTCTGGGCGTTCCCCAGGCGCGACCGGCCGTGGACGAGCGAGGCCCGGAACGCGCCGAGCGCCACCCACGGGTCGCTCCCGGCGGCCGGACCGGTTGTGACCTGGAGGGCGATGGCCGCGGCCATCCCGGCGGCGGTGCCCGTCGTGGCGGCCGTGGCGCCGTACTCGGCTGACTTGCCGGCCAGCGTCGCGTTCACCTGGGCGGCGGCCGACGCCAGGCCCGTCACCCGCTCGACGACCTTCGTGGCCCGGCCCACGCTGGAGGCGCCGTCGGTCAGGCTGATGGCCAGCCGGATGTCGGCTTCGGACTCGGTGCTGAGGGGCAGCGTCACCTGCTGGGGGTTACCGGTGGCGTCCACACCGTCGAGCACGCGGAGCTGGCTGGATCCTGTGGCGGCCCGCAGCGGCGCGAACGTCGTCTCGACGTTGCTGGTCAGCCGGGTGGCGAACTCGAGTCTGGCCGCACCGGCGGGCAGGGTCAGGGTGGTGACGGCGCTCGGCGCGAGACGCTTGACGGCCCCAGCGAAACCCTGCAACGTCGACACCTCGCCGGTGCCGGTGTCGCCCTGCGCCGCTTCCTGCAGCTCGGCGACGACGTGGGCGAGCGTGGCTCGGGCCGCGCTGATCTGGTCGGGGCGCAGGTCGACCAGCGGAAGCGTGTTGCCGGCCCCGAGGCCCGCGTCCGGCGTGGCGTAGACGGAGAGGACGGCGGCGAGGTCCTCGATGAGGACGTCGCGCAGCGCGGTGGGGTCGCCCTCGATCACGTAGGCGTGGCCGGGCGCCAGTCCGCCGGTGGCGAGCGGGCCGTCGGTGCAGTCGAGCGTGCGGGCGTCGACCACCAGGAACTTGGTGCACACCGTTCCCGCCGTGCTGCCCGGGGTGATGTCCCTGGGGGCGTCGAGGTCGTACAGCTGTCGCGTGACCTCGTTGTCGGCGGTCCCGGTGACCCCGAACGCCGTTGTGAAGTTGGCGTTCGGGTCGACGAGCACCCCCGTCGGGCCCGTCGTGCCCGGGCCGGCGGCGCCCCGCTGGGCCGGCACCAGGTCGAGCATGCGAAGACGGTCGTAGGCGCCACCGGTCACGACCGTCGGCAGGGCGCCCGGAGCCAGATCGTTCCACGTCGCGTTGACCGTGCCGTTCGCCCCGACGGGTCGGGGTGTGCTTGTCCCCAGGGCGTCGGCCACGTTCAGCTGGGCCGAGGCGGTGAGGCCACGCGTCCCCGTCATCGGGACCGGTGCGCTGCTTCCCTGGGCCGGGTCGGGGCCGAGCAGCCTGATCAGCTCGACGGCGTCGGACACGGTGCCGCCGGCGATGCTGACGTCACCGGTCGGCACGGTCACCTGCGCCGCCGTCCCCGTCGTGGTGAGCTGGTAGCCGGCCACGTCGACGTCAACCTGCAGGAAGCCGATGCGAGCGACGAGCGGGGCGGCAGTGGGCAGCGAGGCGGCCACCGAGCCGATCTGCCAGAGCACCCCGCCGGTCCCCGGCTTGAGGTAGGTGACCGGCTCGGGCGGAGGGGCACCGCCGGCGACCGGCGCGGCTGCCGGGCTCACGAGCCCGATCCCGAAGGTGGCCGTCAGGGCGCGGCCCGTGGCCGACAGCGTCGCTTGCCCGACGGCCGGCTCGACTCGCGCCCCGCCCTGGTCACCGGGCGCAGCGTCGCCCGTGCGGGGACAGGTCCGAGGTGAGGAACCGGGCGCGGCCTGGCACAGCCCGGTGAGGCCGGTGAGCGGGGCCAGGCTCCCGGTCCCTCCGGTCGCCACGCTGCGGGTGGTGTCGGGCTCCTCGGCGCGCAGCGCGATCTCGAGAGCCTGGTTGGTGGCGTCGTAGGCCACCGCGCCACCGAGACCGAGGCCGTCGACGATGCCACCGAGCTCCTGCACCGAACGCACCAGCGATCGCGCCTGGCGGGCCGTGCCACCGCTGGTGAAGGCCACCTCGAGGCGGGAGAAGCCGCCGCCGCCGGAGACCGCCACGTTCGTCGTCGGGGCCGTGCCGACCGTCCCCGCCGACGATCCGAACGTCACCCCGGGCTCGGGAGAGGACCACGTGATCGGCGTGTCTGCGTCGACCGCCAACCCGTCGGTGACCGCCTGGCAGTAGCGGACCTGACCGGGGCGGGCTGCGCCCGTCGGCGGTGAGGTGTTGGCGGCCCCGCACTTGATGGTGGCCACCGCCTGAGCGCCGAGCACGTCGAGCAGCTGGTTGGCCGGCGAGAACAGGTCGGTGACCTTGGCCTTGAGCATCGGGATCTCGGCGTCGACCGAGCTCTCGGCGCCCAGCAGGGCCGAGGTCAGCTGGGCGAAGCCGAGAAGGGCCTGCGGGCGCGTGAGCGACGTGAGCCGGTCGAGGTCGGTGTCGCGGGACACGCCCACCGGCGCGTAGGGGTCAGTCGAGTCCGACGGACGGGCGCCGACCGTGACCGTTCCGTGCGGGGCGGTGCCGAGCAGGCCCGAGCGCACCGCCAGGTCGACGCGGACGTCGTCGGCTCCGGGGCCGGTCTTCAGGGCGAACATCTCGTTCGCGGAGCCGAACTGGAGATCCTCGGTGGTGAGCGCGCCCCGCCCGTTCGGGTCGCGCAGCCGCAACGTCGACGTTGTGTCGATGGTTGCCCCGCCTTCCACCGCCACCTCGACGAAGCCGTCGATGGCGGGGAACGACGGCACGCTCGCCCGTTGGCCGGTGAGCGCCGAACCTGCCTGGGGACGGGACCACGCGTGGGTGGTCAGCTCGGACTCGCCGACGACGGAGAACTGCCGCAGCGGGAGTGCGCTGGCGTCGTACCGCAGGCGGATCTGGCCCTGCAGCGACGCGGCCAGCTCGCCTGCCAACTCGGCGGCCCCGAACTGGAGGCGCCCGTCGTTGTGGCGGAGCGCGACCGGCACGGCGCCGCGCAGGTTGATGAAGAGCAGCCACTCCCGGCTCCCCGCCGGGGCGCCGGCCACGGGCGCGGTGTCCACCAGCGTCAGGATGCCGGCGTCGTCGGAGATGATGTCGTCGAGGGTGTCGAGGGTCGGGTTCGACGCGGTCACCGCGGCCTGAACCCGCTCGGCCAGCGCCGTGTCCAGCCTCAGCACGTCGCGGACCGACACATCGGTGAGGGGCAGGTCGGTGGCCAGCACCGGTTGCGTCGACGCGGCCGCCAAGGCGCCGCTCAGCCGCAGGAGCCCGACGACGACCGTCGACGCCGCCGGATCGGGCGGGTCGGCGGCGGCCGGCGGCGGGGCGGTCAGCACCCCGGCGACCATGGCGATCGCGGCCACGACAGCGACCACGTGCCGTTGGCCCCGGAGCCGGGAGGCTGCGGCTGATCCGAAGAATCTCTCAGGCATGCGGGCCCCCCTGTCGATGCTCGGGAGGGATCCCGCCCTGCCGCGCTCCTGTGACCTCGTCCGATCATGAGCCACGAGGAGTGGCTGCCGCTACGGAACGTGGTGCTCATTCCTGCAAATGGCGCCGGTGGGCTATGGCGTCATGCCCACCCCGCGATGACGGAATGGTCACCGCCGCGCCTGCTTCCTGAGTCTCAAGGGACGCTTGCCGAGACGGTTCTGCCCACCAAGCTGCGCCTGGATAGTCGCAGCTGGGTCGAGCTTCGTTCCCACCGGGGTCAGCTCCAGCTCGGCGTGGCCGTGCTGTGCCTGGCGCTGGTGGTTGCCGCGCCGCTGGCTCTCGTCGGTCGCCGTCGACGGCGGCCTGAACGTCCCTCGCTCCGTCATCGCGGTATCGGCGCGGTTCTGCGCGCTCCTCCTCCCCTCCTCAGCACCTAGCCATCGCTGCTGACTCGCCCGCTTGGGCGGCCTAACCGGAGGAGTAGCCAGTGTCGAACGCGTCTCGTTGGCGCCTGCTTGTCGTCGTCGCCGCCTTGGCCGGCGCGGTCGCCGTGGTGGTCACCAGACCCGTCCGCCTCGGGCTGGATCTCAAGGGTGGAACCCAGATCGTGCTGGAGGCCCAGGACACCGAGCGTCAGAAGGTGGACGGCGACACCGCGTCGCGGACCCTCGAGGTGCTGCGCCGTCGCGTCGACGCCCTGGGGGTGTCCGAGCCGTCGCTGCAGCGCTCGGGCGATCGCCGCATCATCGTTGAGCTGCCGGGTGTAGCGGACCCGGAGGAGGCCGTGGCTGTCATCGGCCGCACGGCGCAGCTGGCCTTTCATCCCGTTCTCGAGGTTGAGAGCGCTCCCCCGGCCGGGACGGGGGAGCCGCCGGTGGCCTCGCCACCGGAGCCCCTGGTCCTCCCGGACGGCGAAGGGTCAGGTCTGCGCCTGGGGCCGGTCAGGGTCACCGGCGAATCGGTCGGCACGTCCAAGGCGACGCTGAGTGACTCGCTGGGTAGCGCGTGGCAGGTCGAGGTCGACTTCCGGGGTGACGGTCCGAGGGAGTGGGCGGCGCTCACCGGCGAGGCGGCATGCGCGGCGGAAGGCGATCCCCGCCGGCGTGTTGCCATCGTCCTCGACCGCGAGGTGATCTCGAGCCCGAGCGTCGACTCCGGGGTGGCGTGCGGCATGGGGATCAGCGGGGGGAGCACGGTGATAACCGGCCAGTTCTCGGAGAAGGAGGCGAAGGACCTGTCCCTGCTCATCCGGGCCGGAGCCCTGCCGGTGCCGGTCGAGATCGTCGAGCAGCGCACGGTCGGGCCGACCCTGGGTGCAGCCGCGGTCCGGGCCAGTGTCCTGGCCACGATCATCGGTGCTTCGCTGACCGTCCTCTACCTGATCGCCTACTACCGGCTGCTGGGCCTGCTGGCCGCGCTGGCGCTGGCGGCGTTCTCGCTGATCTCCTTCGCTGTTCTGGTGGGGTTGCAGGCGACGCTCACCCTGCCCGGGATCGCCGGGTTCGTGCTGGCCATCGGCATGGCGGTCGACGCCAACGTGCTGGTCTTCGAGCGGGCCAAGGAGGAGCATGCGGGCGGGCGGAGCGTGCGCTCGGCGACCACCGCCGGGTTCCGCAACGCCTGGAGCGCCATCGCCGACTCGAACGCCACGACCCTGCTGGCCGCCGTCATCCTGTTCTTCTTCGCGTCCGGGGGTGTGCGGGGCTTCGGCATCACGCTGGGCGTCGGGGTGGTGGTGTCGATGTTCACCGCCCTGGTGGCGACCCGGGTGCTGGTCGACCTCCTGGTCCGGAGCCGGGCGCTGGTCGCCCGCCCTCGCCTGCTCGGCCTGCAGACAGGTGGTCGGCTGCGGGCTTGGCTGACCGAGCGGGGCCCGGACCTGCTGGGCCGTTCCCGGCTGTGGTTCGGCCTCTCCGCTCTGGCGATGGTCGTAGCCGTGGCCGGGATCACCACCCGCGGGCTCTCCTACGGGCTCGACTTCTCCGGGGGCAGGCTCGTTGAGTACAGCACCGAGAGGCCGCCGGACCTCGACCGCCTCCGTACCGAGCTGGCCCAGGCCGGTCTGCCACGAGCCGTGGTGCAGGCATCGGGCGAGGGCGATGTCGTCGTCCGCACCGGATCGCTGTCCGCCGACGAGCAGCAGCGCGTGCAGGAGACCATCACAGAGGTGGGCGGGCCGGCGACGTTGCTGCGGGACGAGTTCGTCGGCCCCACCATCGGCAGCGAGCTTCGGCGCAACGCCATGATCGCTCTGGGCCTCGCGCTGACGGCCCAGCTGGCCTACCTCGCCGTCAGGTTCCGCTGGACCTACGGCGCTGCCGCTGTGGCGGCCACCGTCCTGGCCGTGGCCTCGATCGGCGCCGTGGCCCTGACCCGGGCTCGGCGACCCGGCGAGCCGGAGCCCCTGGTCCGAACCCAAGGAGGCGACGTGCGGCGGATCGTCTTCGTCGACGTCCCCGTCGGGCTCATCTTCCACGTGGTCGTGATGGCGTCGCGGTGATCCTGCTCGTGGTCGCCTCGCTGACCCTCCTCGTCGTGCTCGTCTACGCCATCGGTGAGCCGGGCGCCGAGCGGGACCACGTCGGCTTCCAGTCCGCCTACCTCGTCCTGGCCGCAGGCGTCTCGGCGTCATTCCTCACCGGCGACCTGTTCAGCCTCTTCGTCGCCTTCGAGATGATGCTGACGGCCAGCTACGTGCCGCTGACCCTGGGTGGCCGCCGCGAGCAGGTCCGATCGGGCATGACCTACATCGTGATCAGCCTGCTCGCCTCAAACCTGTTCATCACGGCCCTGGCGCTGCTGTACTCGGCCACCGGCACCGTGAACATGGCGGACCTGGTCGGTCGCATCGCCGACCTCCCACCCGGCGTCCGCAGCGGGTTCGCCGTCCTCCTCCTGGTCGTCTTCGGCATCAAGGCGGCCCTCTTCCCGCTCTTCTTCTGGCTGCCCGGTGCGCACCGCCGTCCTGGCCTACCCCCTCTCTAGGTGTGGTCCGCCTCGATCACGCCCTCGCCCGCATGCACGCTCTCTCCAAGGCATCCACCCTCGGTGTCCTCCTCATCCTGGTCGGCGCTGCGGTGAACATCCGCGACGCCAACGACCTAACCTCCATCCTCCTGGCCGCCCTCCTCCACCTCCTGATCTCACCGCCGGCGTCGAATCTGCTGAGCCGGGCCACCTACATCGCCTCCGGGATGCCGGCGGGCCGCGGCATCATCGACGAGGGCGCTCAGCCCCTGCATCTCGCCTCCCAGCGGAACGACGACGCCCCAGGCGAGTGACATCTGTGCGAGCCGAGCCGCAGACTACGAGTCCGGAACGGCCGGCTGGCCGAGACCGTGATCCGTTCCTGGACCTCATCCGGATGATCGCTCTCACCCGGGTGGTGCTCTGGCACGCATTCGGGGCGCCCGTCCTCAGCTACGTGGTGGCAGCCGTGCCGGCGATGTTCTTCGTGACGGGCGATCTGCTTGCTGCATCAACCGAGCGCCGCTCACCCGGCAAGGTCGTGGTGGATCGCCTCGGGAGACTGCTCTTACCCTTCTGGGGCTTCGGCATCGCAACATGGTGCGCGCTGATCATCAGCCCCGGGCTCGGTTCAGCGTCAGCGGGGTGGCGCACCGCGGCCTGGATCGTCCCGTTTACCGATCCACCTGGATCTGGTTGGGCCGGAGGTTGGTTGACATCCGCACTCTGGTACCTGCGAGCGTACGTCTGGCTGCTCCTCGTCGCGCCGTTGCTCCTAGCATGCATCCGACGATGGCCCCGAGGCCTCGTCATCGCCGGCATCGCGGCGACTCTCACGGTCGAATTGGCCGCTCGGACCGGACGACTGGCGCCGCCATGGGCGCCGACCCTGGGCTGGAAACTCGGTGATCTTGCCCTGTACGGCACCTTCCTGAGCGCCGGCATGGCCCATCGCGCCGGCGTGCTGCGAGGGCTCCGACCCCGGACCTGGCTGTGGGTGGCGCTGACAGCAGCCGCCGCCGCGCTCCTGTGGCGGCTGTCCCAGCCTGTGCCCCGTGGTGTCGTCAACAACTCTCAGCCGCTCCACATGCTCGTGGGAGCAGCCTGGTTGGCGGTCGCTTTGGCGTTCCGACAGCCGCTCACCGGGCTCGCCCGCAGGGCGCCGGTATCGGCGGCCCTTCGCTTGTTTGGGCGCCGGTCCCTGACCATCTACCTGTGGCACCCAGCCTGCATCCTGCTTGCCCTCGCGGTGCTGGGCCGACGTCCCCCTGCCGGCCGGGGCACCGATGAGGTCGTCTACGTCGCCCTCATCGTGAGCGGACTGGCTGTCGCTATCGGCGCCGCGGGATGGCTCGAGGACGTGGCCGCTCGACGAAGGCCGCAGCTTTGGCCGGGCCACCTGCGGGGCCGCCGAAGGCAGTTGATCGCCTCGTTCGCGCCGGCCCTCGTCGTTCTCACCTCAACGACCGTGGCGGCGTTCTCCGCTCCATCCCAGACGGCGAATCAGCGCATCTCACCGCCCCTTCCCTCGCAGCAACCCCCACCGCTCCGGTTCACCAGCAGGAAGCCGGCCGTCGTCGCCCGACCGGCCGCGGAGATCCTCGATCAGTGGCTCCGCCAGACCGGCGCCAGCGGTGTCGCAGCGGGGCTGCTGACGGGAGACGGCCAGATGTGGATGGGAGCAGCTGGCCGTTGGCCCGACGGTCGCGGGGTCAAGGCCGATGACACCTTCGATATCCAGTCCACGACCAAGCTCTTCACGGCCTGGCTCGTCTACAACGCTGCCCAAGACGGCCTCATCGACCTCGATGGAGCTCTTCCCCACCTGCCAAGTGCCCCCGTCGAGCAGCTCCCGTCGGGCCTCACACCCCGTCTGCTCCTTGCCCACCGCTCGGGCCTCGTCAACTACCGTGACACGGTCCGCTACCACCATGATCCCGCGACGATCGCGACGCCTGCGGAGGCCATCCAAGCGAGCCTGTCCGAGCCAGCGTTGGAGCCCCCGGACACCGCCTCGCGCTATTCCAGCGTCAACTACCTCCTTCTCGGCGAGCTTCTCGAGCAGGTCACCGGGCATACCTTCAGTGAGCTCCTGGGCAACGGCTTCAACCAGATCGGAACCGGTCGTGCCACCCACGCCCCGCCCCGCCCCGGGGAACCGAACCAAGCCACCGCGGGCATCGCCGCCGATACCGGCGACCTCCTCGTCGCTGGTCGTAGCATCCTTCGTGACCGCCTCGGTCTGACAGAGGCATCAGTAGCGGCGATGACCACGTTCGATGTCTCGAGCGGCATCGGTGCTGGCGCGTTGGCCATCTGCCCCTGTGAACTCGACAGCACGGGTCGACCGCTCGTCTTCGCCTACGGCTACACCGGCGGAGCAACCATGCTCGAGTACATCCCCACGGCCGATCGCGTCGTAGTGATCCAGCTCGCCGAGTCCCTGTACGAGGGCGACCGCTATATGCAGGCGACACAGCTGCTCGTCGATCTAGCCGTAGCTTGGCCTGCGTAGCGATTCGCGAGTGGATCGGCCTGCTCATCACCCAGCCGACAGAAGCCTCTCCACGATCCGGGCACCGAAAGCACGAGGAGGGTCGCCCAGAAGCTGGATGGGCCGTCGTGCGCAGTGGCACCACGGTGAGGTGGGGGGCAGGCGTCGTGCACAAGGGCAAGCGATCAAGGTCCCCACCGAGGCGGCGCACCAGCGATCGCTCAGCTGAGCCAGTCGCTGCGTGTGTGCTCCGGCGGTCTTGCGCATCGTGATTCCCACCGAGTACGGTCTGCGCCTGGCGTGCCGGGAAGTCTGGTCGGCGATTGTTGACGACTAGACAGGAGTACTGATGCCGCGCGTCCGAGAATCTGCGTTGCCCCGTCAGCACGAGGGCTGGACTCTGTTGGTCAGCGAGAGCCAGGAGGGCGGCGGTGGGCTGGCGTCGTCGCCGTTTGTGCTGTTAGCGGTCGCCGAGCCGAACGCCGGCACGTCCGTGTCGGGTTCATAGCGCCGGGTGCTCTTCGTCCTTCTGCTTCTTCATGCCGTCTGCGGGTTGGCCGTTCTCATCGCTGGACGCCGTCTCGGCCGCGGCGCCTGGCTGGTGGGAGCCGTGGCGCCGGCCGCAGTGGTCGTGTGGCTCGTCGCCAACAGTGGCCGTGTCGCGGGTGGGAGCGGTGTCTCGGCGCGGGCGGAATGGGTGTCGGACCTGGGGTTGGCGTTGGACCTGCGGGTAGATCCGTTCGCGGCGTTGATGATCGTGCTGGTCTCGGGGATCGGCGTCCTCGTGTACGCGTACGCCTGGTACTACTTCGGGAACTCGGGCAAGGCGGGCCGCGCCGCCGGTCTGTTGACGTTGTTCGCCGGCTCAATGCTGGGCGTGGTCGTCGCCGACAACCTGCTTGCCCTGTACGTCTTCTGGGAGCTGACGTCGGTCACGTCGTATCTGCTGATCGGGGTCGACGACACCGACCCTGAGGCTCGTTCCGCGGCTCAGCACGCGCTGCTGGTGACCGGCCTTGGCGGGCTGGTGATGTTGGGCGGGTTCGTGGTGCTGGGCCAGCAGGCCGGCACGTTCCGGATCAGCGAGTTGCTGGCGGCGGCGCCGTCGGGGTCGACGACGGCAGTGGCGTTGATGTTGATCCTGGTCGGAGCGTTCACGAAGTCGGCGCAGTACCCTTTCCACAGTTGGCTTCCCCGTGCGATGGTGGCGCCGACGCCGATCAGCGCCTACCTGCACTCGGCGGCGATGGTGAAGGCGGGCATCTATCTGGTCGCCCGGCTGGCGCCGGCGTTCGCGGATGTCGGGCCGTGGCGGCCGCTGGTCGTAACGGTCGGGTTGTTCACGATGCTGGCCGGTGGATTGCGGGCGCTGCGCCCGTTCGATCTCAAGCAGCTGCTGGCGTTCGGCACGATCAGCCAGCTCGGCTTCTTGATGGTGCTGTTCGGGATCGGCGAACCGGCCGCGACCGCGGCGGGGTGCGCGCTGATCCTGGCCCACGGCCTGTTCAAAGCGGCGTTGTTCATGGTGGTGGGGATCGTCGACCACGAAACCCACACCCGCGACGTCCGCCAGCTTCCGACGCTCGGGCAGGGATGGACACCCACGAAGGTCGTCGCGCTGGTCAGCGCGGCCTCGATGGCGGCGATCCCGCCGCTGGCCGGGTTCATCGCCAAGGAGGAGGCCTACGATGCACTCGTCGAGGGCGGTGCCGGTGAGCGGTTGGTTCTTGCGGGCATTGTCGCCGGATCGGTGCTCACCGTCGCCTACAGCCTCCGGTTCGCGTGCGCGCTGGTACGGCCCGACCTGGTCGCTGGGACCGATGGCGGGCGCTCGGCAGCGGTTCACGGTCCCGGTCGCGGGTTCGTGCTGCCCGGCGTCGTGCTGGCGACGGCCTCGGTCGTGCTCGGTGTGGTGCCGGCGCTGTGGTCCGGTCTCGTCGACCGCGCCGCCAACGCCCTGGACCCGCGTGCCCAAGCTGACCTCGAGCTCTGGCACGGGTTCACGACCCCGCTCGTCCTGTCGCTGCTCACGCTCGGTGCAGGTGGGTTGGTGTTCTGGCGGCGTCGTCAGGTGGCGGCCGTGCAAGCGCGGCTGACGTTCCCGGTGTCGGGGGACCGGGTGTACGACGCCACCGTCCGCGGCGTGTTGGAGTTGGCGGCTCGGGTGACGAGTGTCGTGCAATCCGGCTCCTTGCCGACCTACATCGCGGTGATCTTGTCGACCGCGGTGATCGCGCCGACGGCGGCGATGCTGTCGGGCCGCTGGTGGCCCGGCTGGCCCGACCTCATCGGCAGCCTGGCTCACATCCCGATCGCTGCGATCCTGCTCGGCGGCGGCGTGGCGGCGACGATGGCCCGCCGACGTTTCGCCGCTGCCATCCTCCTGGGTGTCGTCGGCTACGGGATGGCGATGCTGTTCGTGGTGCAGGGCGCACCGGACTTAGCCCTCACGCAGTTCGCCATCGAGACGCTGTCGATCGTGGTGTTCCTGCTCGTGTTCCGGGTGCTCCCCGATCGCTTCGAGCGACGGGCACCGGCGGTCGGACGGAGCGTCCGTCTGGCGGTGTCGGCCGGTGTCGGGGTCTTCGTGGTGCTGATGGCGATCGCGACCGCTGGTTCGCGCACCGAGCCGTCGGTGTCGAAAGAGATGTCCGAGCAGGCGTTGCCCGAGGGGGATGGGCGCAACGTCGTGAACGTGATCCTGGTCGACATCCGCGGCATGGACACCTTGGGTGAGATCACGGTGTTGGTCACAGCGGGCATCGGCATCGTGGCGTTGGCGCGTGTCGGCCGAGGTCCTCGGACATCGCGCCGGGCGGTGGACCCGTCTGCCGAGGAGGTGGCGACGGAATGATTCGCCGGTCGCTGATCCTCGACACCACGGTGCGGCTCGTCTTCGACGCAGCCGTAGTCTTGTCGATCTATCTCCTGTTCGCCGGGCACAACCAGCCTGGCGGTGGGTTCGTCGGCGGCCTCGTCGCTGCGGCCGCGGTCGCCCTGCTCTACATCGCAGGCGGCTCCGACGACGTGCTGTCCATGATCCGGGTCCGGCCATCGAACCTGCTTTCGGCCGGCCTCGCTGTGGCCGCCGGCACCGCCCTGGCGCCGCTCGCGCTCGGCAACGCGCCCCTCGACCAGCAGGCCGTGGCGTGGCACTTCGAGGTGCTCGGCACCGTGAAGGTCACGACCGCCACGGTGTTCGACACCGGGGTGTACCTGATCGTCGTCGGCCTCGTGCTGATGATCTTCGAGGCCCTCGGAGACGAACCCGACGCCGACCAGGCCCCGTCGCTGGAGGACGGGCCGTGACTGTCTTGCTCGTCGTCGTAGCCGGCGCGCTGTGCGCCTGCGGCACCTACCTGGTCCTCGGCCGTCAGCTCAGCCGCGTCGTGATCGGGATCGGAATGCTCGGTCACGGCGTCAACGTCCTCCTCGTGCTCTCGGGCGGCGACGGGGGCGATCCGGCCTTCGTCGGCGGCGACGCGGATCGGTTCGCCGATCCACTCCCACAGGCGTTCGCGCTGACCGCGATCGTCATCACCTTCGGCGTCATCGCCTTCCTGTTGACGCTGGCCTATCGCAGCTGGCTCGTCACGGCCGACGATGAGGTCGAGGACGATGTTGAGGACCGCCGCATCGCCCGCGAGGCCCACCACCTCTCCGAATCGGGAGCCGAGCCGTGACCGTCCTGATCGCCCTGCCGATCCTGCTGCCCATGCTCGGCGCGGCCTTGTCCGTCGGTGTCGGCCGCTCCCGCATCGCGCAGCGCCTCGTCAGCATCGTCACCCTGGGCACCGTTACCGTCACGAGTGCGGTGCTGCTCGTGCGCGTCGACCACGACGGTATTGCGTCCGTGCAGGCCGGCGGATGGCGAGCCCCGATCGGGATCACCCTGGTCGCCGACCGCCTCGCGGCGATCATGCTGCTCGTCGCCATGCTGATGCTGTTCGCCGTCCTGCTGTTCGCGATCGGCCAGCCCGGGGCCGAACGCGACCACGTCGGCTTCCACCCCGTCTACCTGATCCTCGCCGCGGGGATCGCGGCGGCGTTCCTCACCGGTGACCTGTTCAACCTGTTCGTCGCATTCGAGGTCACGCTCATGGCCAGCTACGTGCTCATCACGCTCGGCGGCAGGCCAGATCAGGTCCGCAGCGGCATGACCTACGTCGTCATCAGCCTGATCGCCTCCATCCTGTTCCTCATCGCCCTCGCCTTCGTCTACGCCGCCACCGGCACCGTCAACCTCGCCGACCTCAGCACCAAGATCGCCGAGCTCCCCGACGGCATCCGCAGCGGCCTCGCCGTCCTGCTCATCGTCGTGTTCGGCATCAAGGCCGCCATCTTCCCGCTGTTCTTCTGGCTCCCCGACAGCTACCCCACCGCACCGACCCCGGTCACCGCGGTCTTCGCCGGGCTCCTCACCAAGGTCGGGGTCTACGCCATCATCCGCAGCCAGACCCTGCTGTTCCCGGCCGACACCCAGCCCGGCAACCTGCTGCTCATCATCGCCGGGCTCACCATGGTCGTCGGCGTCTTCGGCGCCATCACCCAGAACGACATCAAGCGCATCCTGTCGTTCCACATCGTCAGCCAGATCGGCTACATGATCATGGGCCTCGGCCTGTTCACCCTGGCCGGGCTCGCCGGTGCCGTGCTGTACATCATCCACCACATCGTCGTGAAGACCACCCTGTTCCTCGTGGCCGGGCTCGTCGAACAACGCGCCGGCACCGGACAGCTCGCCAAGCTCTCCGGCCTGGTCCGCCTCGAACCAGTGCTCGCCGTGCTCTTCCTCCTCCCAGCGTTGAGCCTCGCCGGCATCCCGCCGTTCTCCGGGTTCGTCGCCAAGCTCGCCCTCGTCGACGCCGGCATCGATGCCCACGAGTACCTGATCGTCGCGGTCAGCCTGGCGGTCAGCGTGCTCACCCTGTTCTCCATGACGAAGATCTGGTCCAATGCCTTCTGGGGGCCGGTCCCGTCCGACCGGCCTGCCGCCCCCGCGGCGGCGCGGGGTGGGCGGGCGCTGATGGCCGGCTCGACGACGGCGCTTGTCGTCCTCAGCCTGGCCGTCGCCGTCTGCGCTGGACCTCTCTACGACCTGTCGGAGCGCACCGCGCAGGACCTGCTCGACCCGCGCGCCTACACCGCCACGGTGCTCGGGCCATGACCCGCATCCTCCGGCTCTTGTTGCTCACGACCATCTGGATCGCCCTGTGGTCCGACCTGTCGGTTGCCAACGTCCTCAGCGGGCTTGTCGTCGCCGCGCTCATCGTCGCCTCCTTCGACACGTGGCGGCCTGGTCAGGTCATCGTGCGGCCCATCCCCGCCGTCAAGTTCGCCCTCTACTTCCTCTACCAGCTCGCCGTCTCCAGCCTCGTCGTCGCCCGGACGGTCGTCACCCCCCGTGACCGGATACGCAGCGGCATCGTCGCCGTCCCCCTGAACGGCTGCTCCGACGCCGTCGTCACGCTCATCGCCGACGCCATCAGCCTCACCCCCGGCACCCTCACCCTCGAGGTCCGCCGGGACCCGCTGACCCTCTACGTCCACGCCCTCGACGTCCGTGACATCACCGTCCTCCAACAAGAGCTCCGTACCCTCGAGATGCTCGCCGTCAAGGCGTTTGGCGACGCCAACGCCATCGCCGGTCTCGCCACCGACGACACCAGCGCTTGGAGGAGCCGATGATCACCATCGCCACCGTCCTTCTCATCGCTGGCGGCGCCGGCTTCCTCGCCCGCGTCATCGGCGGACCCTCACTCGCCGACCGCATCGTGGCCCTCGATGGCCTGGCCGTCACGATCGTCGCCGCCATCGTGCTCAACTCGATCCGCCGCGACACCGACTTTTTCCTCGACGTCGCCCTCGTCGTCGCCTTCATCGGGTTCGTCGGCACCACTGCCGGCGCGCGCTTCATCGAACGGCGAGGAGGCTGACCATGATCGATGCCATCGTCGGTGCCCTTGCCATCGCCGGGGCACTGCTCATCCTCCTCGCTGGCGTCGGGGTGGTCCGCTTCCCCGACCTCTACGCCCGTATGCACGCCTCCACCAAAGCCACCACTCTCGGGATCGCGCTGATCAGCATCGCTGGTGCCATCGCCATCGACGGGGGAACCGCCAAGATCCTCCTCGCCGCCGCCGTCATCTTCATCACCGCGCCCAGCGCCGCCCACTTCGTCGGCCGCTCGGCCTACCGCGCCGAAGGCATCGACATCCAGCTCCACGGTCAGGACGACCTCAGCGACCTCATAGAGGACCGAACCGAGGACGGAGAAGACCCGCCCGCGATCCTGTGAAGGACCGGAGCCGCGAGTCGGTCACGTGCTGCTCGAGCGCGGCGGCGACCCGCCGGACGAAATCAACGAGCCGGGCCTTGTTCCACTCGGCCTTGTTCCACTCGGTGGGGCTGTCGCCGTAGACCTGTGCGGTGGTGGCGCCGATCGATCCGGTCTGGGGCCGTGCCGCCTATTACAGCCTACCCGACTCTCGACCATTGCCAGCCGCCAGCCCTTATCCCCTCATCGCGTCCGAATCGGCGCTGCCCTCACATCGGGGAGGTGGCTCCCGCAGCCGCAGTAGCCTTGCTTGCGGTGGCGCCGCTCCAGACCCGGTGACCCGCATCTCCGAGAGTTGGCGAGGACGCGTATGGCAATCAAGGACGTCACCGGCGAGGCCCAGAGGCACATCATCGGCCCCGCCACCGCCCTGAGCGTGGGCCCCCGAGTTCCCGCAGGGCTCAAGCTGTTCTTGCTGACCCTGGCCATCGTCGGGCTGCTGACCCCGGCGCGACCGATCAAGGGCCGGCCGGTGCTCGAGCAGCTCGAGCACCGACTGCACCCGTGGAGCAGCTTTCGCCGTGTCGCTGTTCGTCGCCGGCCAGGCCTTCGACTCACCACCGCTTTTCGCCGACGCTAAGATCGGGATCCTCATCGCCTCCCTCCTCGCCGGTATCCTCGGCACCCTCCTGCTCGTCGGAGTCCGGCACCGCCAAGTCCTGACGTCGTCTCGGTGGAACACTTCTGTGAGCCTTCGCTCGTCAAGCCGAGCGTCGTGAGCACCCACGAGTTCCATGAGGTGGCGCCGTTCGTTACGCTCGTGGATTTCGACGGGTACCTGCCGTTGGAGGATCATGGTCTGATCGGTGACGGCGAGACCGCTGCGCTGGTCGGGCGGGATGGGGCGATCTCCTGGCTGTGCCTGCCACGCTTCGACTCGCCACCACTGTTCTGCTCGATCCTCGATCACCGGCGGGGTGGCCGCTTCGTCGTCGCGCCGGACGGCTTGACCGAGTCCCGGCAGCGCTACGAGCCCGACACCGGTGTGCTGGTCACGGAGATGCGCGCACCGTTCGGGCTGGTGCGCGTGACCGACGCGTTGACGCTGCGGCGAGGCGCGGACCTCACGGAGGACACGCCAGCGGCTCGCGGTGAGCTCCTCCGATCGATCGTCGTGCTCGACGGCGAGGTCAACCTCAGGATCGGCTTGCAGCCGCGCGGCGGAGCGTCGGCCTCCCGTCGCGGCGAAGGCCTTCGAGTCCAATGCGACCGTCTCCCTGACCTCGACCTTCAGCTGTCGGCCACGGTGGCGCTCGATGGGCTCGACTCGATGGTGGCGTTGCGGCGCGGTGAGCAGGCTCACGTCGCGTTGCGTTGGGGGCCCGGCCACCATCGAGGCCACGACTGGCGGCCCGCCGAAGCGATGACGGCAACGCTCGACGCATGGCGGGTCTGGATGCGCCACTTCGCCTACGTCGGTCCGAACGAGCCGCTCGTGCGGCGCTCGGCCATCACCCTGAAGCTCCTCGACCACTTCTCCAGCGGCGCCATCGTCGCGGCCCCGACGTCGTCGCTGCCCGAGGCGCTCGGCGGGCCCCGCAACTGGGACTACCGCTACACCTGGGTGCGTGATGCCTCGTTCTCCGTCTACGCGCTGCGCCGCATCGGATTGCTCCA
>JBBSKY010000011.1:0-55655 GCA_038255915.1 Acidimicrobiales bacterium
CACGACGACGCCGCCCACGACGACGCCGCCCACGACGACGCCGCCCACGACGACGCCGCCCACGACGACGCCGCCCACGACGACGCCGCCCACGACGACGCCGCCCACTACGACGCCGCCCACGACGACGCCGCCCACTACGACGCCGCCGACGACGACGCCGCCCACGACGACGCCCGACGAGCAGCGGTGCCGCATGGAGACCGTGACGATCATGGGCACCCCGGGTAACGACGACCTCGTCGGCACCCCGGGTAACGACGTGATCTCGGGCCTCGGCGGCAACGACCGCATCTGGGGCCTCGGCGGCGACGACGTCATCTGTGGTGGCGCAGGTGACGACCGCCTCATCGGCGGGTCCGGTGCCGACGTCATCATCGGTGGCGGGGGGAACGACTACATCTCCGGTGACGCTGGCGCTGACCTGCTCATCGGCGGCCGCGGCGACGACCTCATCCGAGGCGGCCGTGGCGACGACACGCTCGACGGCAAGGAAGGCCAGGACCTGTGCCGAGCGGGCGCCGGCCGGGACATCCTCCGCAACTGCGAGTTCTGAGCCTCACCGCTTCGATCCAGCTTTCCCTGACGATTTCCGATGCGGCCCCGCCCTCGTGGCGGGGTCGCACTGCGCTTTGTGAGGAGTCCCCGAATGCGCCGATCCAAAGTTCATCCGAAGTTGGCCTCAGCAGCCCTCGATTCGCAGTGCGCGCCGGTACCTTCGCTTCGTGTGAGCCCGGTCCACATAGAGCGCCGGAACCTCTTGTGACGACGGTTGTCGTGGCTCCCAGGACGGAGGCCGAGGCAGCGCCCCTGCCCCGAGTGATCCACTCGGTTTCAGGCGTGGGTGATCGGATCTTCCGTCGGGGTGCGGCGGTCAGCGGAATCATCGTCCTCGCGGTCATGGGAGCCGTGGGTCTCTTCCTCGGCTCGCAGGCACTTCAGGCCCTGAAGTCGAGGGGGTTCTCCTTCCTCACCACGGCGGCCTGGGAGCCGGACCGCGGCACCTTCGGGGTCGCGGCGGTCCTCACCGGCACCGTCACCATCGCTTTGGTGGCGATCATCATCTCGTTCCCGGTTGCCAGCTGCACAGCGCTCTTCATCAGCGAGGTGGCGTCGCAGAAGGTCAAGCAGACGCTGATCGCCCTCGTCGACCTCATGGCGGCCGTTCCCAGCATCGTCTACGGCCTCTGGGGCCTGTTCTTCCTGCAGGATCAGGTGATCGGTCTCGCTCGGTGGCTCACCACGTGGTTCGGATGGATCCCCATCTTCAAGGTGGACGGGGCCGACCCCACCAACCCGCTGGCCAGCAGCAGCGTCTACACGTCGTCGGCCTTCATCGCCGGGATCGTCGTGGCGCTGATGGTCATGCCGATCCAGTGCTCGGTGATGCGCGAGGTCTTCTCCCAAGCGCCTCCCGGGGAACGCGAGGGCGCCTTCGCGCTGGGAGCGACGAGGTGGGGGATGATCCGTTCCGTCGTGCTGCCCTTCGGCAAGGGCGGGATGATCGGCGGCACGATGCTCGGGCTCGGGCGGGCGATGGGGGAGACCATCGCCGTCGTGCTCGTAATCTCGCCCTCCTTCGAGATCAGCCCGCACATCCTCCAGGCCGGCACGAACTCGGTGGCCAGCCTCATCGCCCTGCGATTCTCCGAATCCTCGGGCTTCGGGCTGTCGGCGCTGATGGCCGCCGGGCTCGCCCTGTTCGTGCTGACCCTCGCCATCAACTTCACCGCCTCGGCCTTCGTGGCGCGATCGCGCTCGGGCGCAACGAGCGAGGCCTAGCCATGGCCACCATCGTGCTGCCGCCCGAGGAGACGCCGTCGCCTCACGGCCCAGGTGGGGCATCACCCGGATCCGGCCCGCTCGCCGGGGGAACGGTCCTGCCCACGCGCCTAAGTGCCGGGGCATCGGCTCGTGTGCCGCGCCAGGTCGGCGGCATGTCACGCAACGACCGGCTCAACCTCGTTGGCGCCGCACTGTGCGGCATCTGTGTCGCTCTGCTGTTCTTCGGACGGGTGACACCGCTGGCCGGCCGGCTCGGCTTCTTCGTGGTGGCGTATACGGTGTTCGTCGCCTCGTATGCCCTGCTCGTCTGGCTGGACGACGACGGCCCGGCCGTCGTCGACAAGGTGACGACCGTGGTCCTTTACTCGGCCACCACGCTGCTCATCCTCGGCCTGTTCTCGGTGGTGACCTACACCCTTTGGCAGGGGCGTGCGGCTCTTCCCAAGAGCAACCTCTACACCCAGGACATGAGCCGCGCCGGGCCGCGCGAACCGTTGAGTGTGGGTGGCATCAAGCACGCGCTCTACGGGACCCTCTGCATGATCTCGCTGGCGCTGGTGCTCACCGTCCCCCTCGGGATCGCCTGCGCCGCCTACCTCAACGAGGCGAAGAGCCGGGCCTCGCGGTTCGTCCGAACGGTCGTCGAGGCCATGACCGCCCTGCCATCGGTCCTGGCCGGGCTGTTCATCTTCGCCACCTGGATCCTGATCCTGGGCTTCGAGCGGTCGGGGCTCGCCGCCGCCCTGGCGATCAGCATCATGATGCTGCCCATCATCATCCGGGCCTCGGACGTGGTCCTGCGCCTCGTGCCGGGCAACCTGCGCGAGGCATCGGCCGCGCTGGGGGCGCCCGCCTGGCGGACGGTATGGCACGTGGTCCTCCCCACGGCTCGTTCCGGCCTGACCACCGCCGTGATCCTCGGAACGGCGCGAGGCATCGGAGAGACCAGCCCGGTCCTGCTGACCGCCGGCTTCACGTCCGCTCTGGCCACCAATCCAGTCCGGGGACCCATGATCTCGTTGCCGCTGGCCGCCTTCACCTTCGTCCGATCCCCGTCCCCCGCGCTCGTCGCCCGTGGCTTCGCCACCGCGGCGGTCCTGTTGGTCGTGGTGCTGGTGCTGTTCATAGCTGCCCGCATCTTCGGGGGACGAGGCCCCGGCCACGTCTCCAAGGCCCAGGCTCGCCGCATCGCCAGCCGTTCCGCCCGAGATGTCGAGCGGTTCGACGCCGCCGCTCGGAGCCGCAACACCCCAGGAGGAGCCTCATGATGCCCGCCCGCCGCCGCCACGTCCCACCCAAGCGACTCCGTCCGGTCCCTGCCGCGCTCATCGCCGGGATCGTCGCGGCGTTGACCACCGTGACACCGTCCGCGGCCCAGAGCGTCGCAGGCCGGATCTCGGGCGAGGGCTCCTCGTGGGCGGCTCCGGCGATCGACTCGATGCGCGTCAACGTCGAGACGTTCGGCATCATCGTCGACTACGCCGACACTGGCTCAACAGCCGGTCGAACGGCGTTCCGCAACGGCAAGGCTGATTTCGCGGCCTCCGACATCCCCTTCCAGTTCACCCCGGAGGACGGCTCTGAACCCGAGCGGATCCCCGCAGGGACCTACGCCTACATGCCAGTCACGGCCGGTGGCACATCGTTCACGTACAACCTGAAGATCAACGGGCAGAAGGTCACGAACCTTCGTCTCTCCGGGGAGAACGTCGCCAAGATCTTCACCGCCACGATCACCAGCTGGGACGATCCCGCGATCGTGGCCGACAACCCCGGCCTGGCCATGCCGAAGCGGCAGATCGTCCCGGTCGTCCGTGCTGACGGCTCGGGGTCGTCCGCCCAGTTCACCCGCTGGATGATCAACCAGCACGGCGGCGTCTGGAACGACTACTGCAGGCGGTCCGGCCGGGCCCCGGCCTGCGGCCAGACGTCGTTCTACCCGGCGGTGGCGGGCATGATCTCCAAATCGGGCGACCCGGGGATCACGGGCTACGTGAAGCAGACCTCGGCCGAGGGATCCATCGGCTACGTCAACTACTCGTACCCCTTCAACGACGACATGCCGGTGGCCAAGGTGTTGAACAAGGCCGGCTACTACAACGAGCCCACGCCCGACAACGTGGCCGTGTCGCTGCTCAAGGCCCAGATCAACCAAGACCAGTCGTCACCCGACTACCTCACCCAACAGCTCGACGGGGTGTACAGCGACACCGACGACCGGAGCTATCCCCTGTCGTCGTACTCGTACCTGATCCTGCCCACCGCGGTGCGAGGCCAGTTCGACGAGGCTAAGGGGAGGACGCTGGGGGCCTTCTCCTACTACGCCATGTGCCAGGCCCAGGAGCAGTCGGCCTCGCTCGGCTACTCGCCGATGCCGATCAACCTCGTGAAGGCCAGCTTCGACCAGATCAAGAAGATCCCCGGGGTCATCCAGCAGGACATCGACGTCACGAAGTGCAAGAACCCGACCTTCTCGGCTGACGGCACGAACCTCCTGGCCAAGAACGCCAAGCGACCCCAGGACTGCGACAGGCGAGGCCCGACGCAATGTGCCACCGGCACGGGCGGCAACAAGGACACCGAGACGCGGGTGAAGGAGGCAGCCAAGGGCACCGGCCCGGCGGGCACCGGCGGCACCAACGCCGCTGGCCGGCCCGGGGCCACCGGGGCTGGTGATCCATCAAACCCTTCCGACCCGAGTGCTGTGAGCGGGGAGAGTGCGGAGGTGTGCGATCCCGAGACCGGGCTGTGCACGCAGGCCGACGATGGGGACGGGGGTGAGCTGACCGCCAACAACAGCTCCTCCCGCCAGTCGGAGCAGGCGCTGCCCGCGGCCGAGCTGAGCGCATCCTCGGGCTGGTCCGGTACGCAGACGCTGATCCTTTTGGTCGTGCTCCTCACGCTGGTCCTCGTCCTCGCCCCTGGCATCGTTTGGCGCATTCTCTCCGCCCGGACCCAGACATGACCTCCGCAGCTCTGCGGCAGGCTCGTCGAGCCCTCGTGGTCTCCGTGCTCGCAGTCGCCGCCGCCACCAACCAGCTTCCAGGGACGGCATGGGCGGTGGAAGGCGGGTCGGGCAGCTCAGGGACAGACACGTCCTTACCCCCCACGGACTCCCAGCTGACGGTCAGCGGCCGGGGATCGTTCTCGCAGCTCAGGGTAACGGTCAACCAGACCAAGCAGCTTGCCAACCAGGCCATCTCGGTGACGTGGACCGGAGGGACGCCGACAACCAACTTCGGGGGGATCCCGTTCGGGGAGCACTACCTCCAAATGTTCCAGTGCTGGGGTGACGACGACGGGTCGGTACCCGGCAACCCTGGTCCGCCTCCTGAGCAGTGCCAGCAGGGTGCCGTCAACGGAGAACCCGGTGGTACCAAGACCGGCCTGCTCTTCGGCGAGAACGCTCTGAGCCGCATCATCTCCCAGAGCAGTGCGCCGAACTTCGATCCGACGCTCGGCACCCTCGACGAGTTCGGCCAGGTCTCGCTGCCCTTCCGAGCCGTGGACGGGACGGTCGTCCCGCAGTGGAGGAACACCAAGTTCAAACCGGCCGAGGGTGGCGACTACTGGCTCAACCCGTATTTCGACATCGCCAAGACCAACGAGATCGCCGGGTCGAGGACCGCATCGAGCGGGAAGGGCGCCGACCTCTTCGAAGCCACAACCGGACTCGAGTCACGGGGCCTTGGCTGCGGCCAGAAGGTGCAGAAGTTGGTCGACCAATCGACCAAGGTCCCGCGGTGCTGGCTCGTCATCGTGCCTCGCGGCGGTGCGGCCGACGAGCACGAGGGGGCCAACATCGATCCCTTCTCCGGGGTCGCCACCTCCCCGCTGGCCCCGGCGGCATGGAGAAACCGGATCGCCGTCCCGCTGGAGTTCAACCCGGTCGACTCTTCGTGTTCCCTCTCCGCCGACCAGCGCCGCCTCATCGGCAGCGAGCTGCTGCTGGCCGCGGTGTCCAGCTGGCAGCCGGCGCTGTGCGCCGTCCCGGGCCTGGCGCCGTACTCCTACGGCTCGGTGAGCGACGGCAGTGCCCGCAGGCAGCTCCTCAGCAAGGCGCCAGGGTCGCCCGGGATGGCTGTCATCTCTCGGCCGTTCGACCCTTCGTCCCTCGATGCCCAGAACCCGATCGTCTACGCCCCCCTCACGCTGTCAGGGACCGTCATCGGGTTCAATGTCGAGCGCGTCCCGAAGGTCGTCTACCCGGAAGGACTCGAACCGCCCGCCGAGGTGCAGACGGCCAACGTCCAGCTCGGCGGAGTGCGGGTGGGTCAGCTCAACCTCACCCCTCGCCTGGTGGCGAAGCTTCTCACCCAGTCCTACCGCTCTCAGGTTGAGATCAACGCTTCCAAACCGCCCTACGCCTGGGGGACCAAGAACCCGGCGAACGTCGTGGATGACCCCGATTTCCTCCAGTTCAACCCGGAGTTCATCCTCCTGCGAAGCGCGAGCAAGAACATGGGCGGCCTCGTGATGCCCGGCCCCAACTCGGACGCCGCCCTGCAAGTCTGGGAGTGGGTGCTGTCCGATGCAGAGGCCCGGGCCTGGCTTAGCGGTGCACCCGACCCGTTCGGGATGAACGTCAATCCGTACTACAGCACGTCGGCCTCATTGAACCCCGAAGGGGTCGGTTTCGGTGACCCGCTCCCTGAGTCGTATCCCAAGACTGACCCCTACTGCTACCAGGAACCCGAGGTCGGCCCGCTGAAGATCAAGGCGCCGCCGCTCTGCGGCCTGGACTGGCTGCCCTACACCCAGGGGCTTCGGCCCTCGGCCCGGGCGACCCGGGCCGCGGCCGACGGCGCCAAGACGACGGTCAACCGGTCGCCAGCGTCTCCCGACCAGGTGTACAAGCGAGACGCTCCCCAGGCGCTGGGCCAGCGCGGCATCCTCTCCATCACGGACACCGCTTCCGCAGCCCAGTTCGGGGTGCAGGCGGCCCGGCTGAGCCGGGCTGGCGACAACGGTGCCGATCGAAGCTTCATCGCCCCCGACCAGGCCGGGCTGGCTGCCGGTGGGCAGGCCATGGCGCCGAAGGCGGTGCCCGACTTCCTCGAGCCGAGCCCGGCGACGGCGCCTCCCGGTGCCTACCCGCTGACCGCGTTGACCTACGCCGCAATCGCCCCCCTCGGCCTCGACGCCACGGCCCGCAGGGAGTACGCCGCCTTCGTCGATTACGCCGCCGGCCCCGGGCAAGAGCCCGGCTACGAGTACGGCCAGCTCCCCCCCGGGTACCAGCCCCTTCCGGATGGGCTCCGGGCGCAGGGGCGGGCAGCTGCCACGAGGATCCGCGACCTGACGGCCGTCGGCGAAGTCGATGCGCCATCGGCGGACTCGAACGGGGGGTCCTCCCCGCAGGGCACGGGCCCGTCGGAGACGCCGGGTGCCGGCGGGGCGACGGAAGCGCTAGATCCGAGCCCGGGCTCCTCCCTCGGCCCCGGCCCCAGCTCGGGCCCCGGGGCCGCCGTGCCGCTGCTCCCGATCCAGCAGGAGAAGACGCCGAAGAGCCCCATCGAGAGGGTTTTCGATGCGGTGGCCACGCCGCTCTACCGGCTGGCCGCCACCCGCTACGCCCTGCCGGTCCTGGTCGTGGTGGCGCTTCTCGCCGGGCTTGGGGTGCTCGAGATCACCAAGCGGCGGTCTCGCCGGAATCCTCGGCTCCCAGCGACGATGAACGGCCCCGGAACCCTCTGATGGGGTCACGCGCAGCTTACGACGGTGAGAGGACCCTCGGCCAGATCCTCACCGCGGCGGCCCTGGGCGCGACAGCCCTCGGAGGAGGCGTCGCCGGGCTCGCGGCTGGAGGTGGGTCGAGCGCGGAGGCCGCGGGGCGCGCCGGGGCTGCGCAGATCGTCGATCCCTCCGGGCGCGGGCCGCTGAGCTCCGGAGGCTCCCGCACCGCCTTCACGATCAAGCTGCCCGCCGGGGCCGCCTGCAAGGGGGACAGCGCCAGAGCCAACTATCGGATCCAGAGCTACCTCGTTCCCCAGGATGTCGACCTCGGCACCCTGGCCTTCGCTCCGGGCGTCGGGCCGGAGCCCGTTCCGGGCCAGTTTCGTGCTCCGATGTATGAGGCCTCGGCCGGTGCGAGCTCCTATGTCGACCAGCTGACGGCCGAGGCGGTGCCGGTCGGAGGACCGGGCGTGATCATCCAGCCGTTGCCGGCCTTCAGCTTCGCCGTCTTCGATCCCGCGTTCGGCTTCCCCTTCACCCCCGGTATCTACAACGTGGGCATCGCCTGCACGATGGGTCCGCCGTCGGCACAACAGCAGGAAAAGCACTGGAACACGTTGATGACCATCACGGCGGACCCAAACGACAGCGGCCCAGCCAAGACCCGCTGGACGGTTGCCGCGGCCGCTGTGAACGCCACCACTACGAGGTCACCTCTGGTTTGGCTGGCCGTAGCCGGTGCCGGAGCCCTTCTGTCGGTCGGCGGCGCCTTCGTGCTCCGCTCCCGACGGCGGGGCGTGCCGTTGGTGACGCAGCCCTCCCCATCCCACACCCTCAAGGAGACCCGATGAACGACCGACGACGGTTGAAGCGACCTGCCCGGCACGGTTCCATCGGCGCCGCCGTCGCCTGCACGGCCAGCCTCGGCCTGGTCGGCCTGTCGTTCGTCGGCTCTCCCAAGGCCGGTGCCGCCCACCTCAGTGCGGGTGATGCTGAGGTGGTCGACCCCACGGGTGGCCCGTTGACCTCGGGTGGTTCCTCCACCGACTTCCAGTTCAAGCTGCCCCTCGGCGCTGCCTGCACCGGGGACAGCGCCAACGGGATGTACCGGATCGAGAGCTACCTCGTCCCGCAGTCGGTCGACCTCGACACGCTGAAGTTCGACTCGAGCGGGCCTGTGCCGGTCGCCGGCGAGTACCGAACCGTGCTGTACGAGAGCGACTCGAACCCCTACGTAAGCAAGCTCACCGCACAGGCCATCCCGGCACCGGGGCCGGGGGTGATCATCCAGCCGCTGCCGTCGTTCAACTTCGCCGTCTTCGACACCGTCGCCTTCCCGGTGACGCCTGGCACCTACCACGTCGGCATCGCCTGCAGCCTCGGCCCGTCCAGCTCCGCCACCCAGCTGGACAAGTACTGGAACGCGGCGCTGACCATCACGGCCGACCCCACCGATCCCGGCCCGGCCAAGATCAAGCTCGACTTTGGCGCGGCGATCCCGGACACGACCACGACGACCACGACCAACCCGTCGTCGTCGTCGTCGACGACCAACCCGTCGTCGTCGTCGACGACCAACCCGTCGTCGTCGTCGACGACCAACCCGTCGTCGTCGTCGACGACCAACCCGTCGTCGTCGTCGACGACCAACCCGTCATCGTCGTCGACCACGGTCGCCGGGGGCGGGTCGGGAGGCGTCGCAGGTGGCGGGTCGGGCGCCGACGGGCGGCCCTCGGGAAACCTGTCGAAGACAGGCAGCTCGCCCCTGCGCCTGCTGGCCTGGTCGTTCGTCCTCCTCTGCCTCGGACGGGCCGCGATGCTCATCGGCCGGAGGCCGTCGTCGCGCATCGAAGATCGGTGAGGCTCGCCACCTCGAGGATCGGCCTGCCGAGGCCACGGTTCAAGCGGCGTCACCCGGCGCCCAGCTCGGGCAAGGACCAGCCCCACGGGCGGCCGCTGGCGGTGCCTCGCCGAGGAGGCCCCCCACCCCCTCCGTTGAGCCCTCGCCTCGACCTGCTTCGAGCCACGCTGATCGTCCTGTCGTTGCTGGCGACGAGCCTGGCGTTTCACCTGGTGGTGGTCAGCAGCCTGCAGCACCGCAGCAGCCAGCAACGGGGCTACAGCGCGTTCCGCAGGATGGTCGCCGAGGGGACGGCGCCAGCCGGCCCCACGGGCGCGGATGGACGCCAGCTCTCCCATGGCACCCCGGTGGCCTACCTCGAGATCCCCTCGATCGGCGTCCGGGAAGTGGTCGGGGAGGGCACGACAGCGGCCGATCTGATGGCGGGTCCAGGCCATCGGCGGGACACCCCCCTCCCCGGTCAGACCGGCACCAGCGTCGTCATGGGCCGGCAGTCGTCCTACGGCGGTCCCTTCAACCGACTGGGTGACCTGAAGGTCAACGACAAGATCACGGTGACCACCGGGGCGGGGATCTCGACCTTCACGGTCATCTCCCTGCGCTTCGGCGGCGAGCCGACGCCTCGCCCGCTCCGGTCAGGCCAGGGTCGTCTGCTCCTCGTCTCTGCGGCCGGTGCTTCGTACTTCCCTTCCCAGGTGCTGCGGGTCGATGCCGACCTCGACACCTCGGCGAGCCAGGCGCCGAGGGCGGTGGTGAAGGCCTCGGCCCTCCCTCCGACCGAGCAGATCATGGGCACCGATGCCACCAGCCTCTGGCGGCTGGTGTTCTGGATCCAGGCGCTCATCGCCGTGACGCTGGGCGTCGTCTGGTCCTGGCACCGCTGGGGCCGCCCCCAGACCTGGATCGTGTTCTTCCCGCTCACGGCCCTGGTCGGGCTGTTCGCCTCGGCCGAGGCGGCCCGTCTCCTGCCGAACCTCCTGTGACGACGCCCCCGTCGTTCAACGTCCGGTAACGCTGCGTCCACCTGCGTCTGCGACCATCGTCCCTCGTGCGTCCTCCGATCCCTCCCGCCGACCAGGAGCGAGGTACACGGCCGTCGCCCTTCGAGGCTCCGCCGCCCGAGCCGGTGCCGCGCCGCACCATCTGGGCGCCGCCGGCCGGCGCTCCGGAAGGTGCGGTAGTGACGCCCACCGAGCAGTCGAGGCCGGACTCGAGCGGTCCTCCCGAGCCCCTGGCCCCGACCCCCCCGGGCCAGCCGGGGACGAACGGTTCCGCCGACGGTCACGAACCTCCTCTCGACCACACGACGCCGCTCGTCACCGTCGCCGGGGGAGAGGCCCCGCCGGCCGCACCAGGCCTGGCCAGCCTCGAGGCCCGTGAGATCTCAGCGTGGTTCGGCACGCGACTCGTCCTCGACCGGGTCTCCCTGGACGTCCCGGCCGGCGCCGTCACCGCTCTCATCGGACCGTCGGGCTGCGGAAAGTCGACCTTCCTGCGCATCCTCAACCGGATGCACGAGCTGATCCCCTCGGCGTCGATGGCCGGCGAGGTCCTCCTGGACGGCCATGACATCTATGACCCGACGCGGAAGCTGACTGATGCCCGCCGACAGGTCGGTATGGTCTTCCAGAAGCCGAACCCGTTCCCCGCAATGTCGATCTACGACAACGTCGTGGCTGGGCTGAAGCTCACGGGGACCAACGCCAGCAACGAGACCAAGGACGAGCTCGTCGAGTCGTGCCTGACCAAGGCCGGTCTGTGGAAGGAGGTCCGAGATCGGCTGCGCCAGCCCGGCGGGGCGCTCTCAGGCGGCCAGCAGCAACGGCTCTGCATCGCCCGGGCGCTGGCCATCAAGCCTCGCGTCCTCCTGATGGACGAGCCGTGCTCGGCCCTAGACCCCACCTCGACCCGACGCATCGAGCGGACCATCGGCGAGCTGGTGTCGGAGGTGACCATCGTCATCGTCACCCACAACATGCAGCAGGCGGCGCGGGTGTCGAACCGCTGCGCCTTCTTCCTGGCCGAGCAGGGGACCCCCGGGGTCATCGTCGAGCACGGGCCGACAGAGGCCATGTTCCACTCCCCACAGGACTCCCGGACGAGTGACTACGTCGAGGGACGCTTCGGCTGAGGGAGGACGCGGAAAAGCCAGACGTTTGGGGGTCAGTGTTCACTTAGCGGCCATGTTCTCGACCGATCGTCCCGGCATAGTTCCCAGGCAGGTGGGGCGACCAAACCTCTCCACGCCGGCGGAACCCTCTCGCGCGGTGAACTGCACCGACCTTCAAGGAGCGAAGACACGATGACGACCTCTTCACAGCGGTCCAAGGCAGCAAGGACCGTGGCTGCACTCGCAGCCGCCGGGTCCCTGGGCAGCCTGATCGCCACCACCTCGACGCCGGCAGGCGCCGACCCCCGGCAGGTGCTGGTGGGCGTTGGATCCGACACCACCCAGGACGTCCTGAATGGCCTGGCCGGCGACGGCCTCCGGCCGTCGACGCCCCTCCTGGGCGGCACCAAGGTCCTGGCCAGCTTCGACGCCTTCGTCGGCGGGGTGACGGGTACGTGCATCACGCCACGGCCCGGTGCACCGACCTTCGACCGGCCCAACGGCTCGACCAACGGACGCAGGGCGCTCAGCCGGGCGATCGACGGCACCCTCTGGACCGTGACCGGTTCGACGTGCCCCGCTCCGAGCGGGACGGCGCTGACCGGGATCATCGACTTCGCCCGTTCGTCCTCCGGCCCGGCCAGCGGATCCGGCGCCGGGCCCCTGATGTACCTGCCCATGGGCCGAGACGCCCTGAGCTTCGCCTATGCCGCTCCCGGCGTGACCACCCCGGTCACCTCGCTCACCAGCGCCCAGCTGAACACGCTGTTCTCGGCCGGTCCGCAGGTCATCAACGGCGTCGAGGTCATCCCCTGCTCGATCCAGACGGGCTCCGGCACCTACCAGTCCTGGAACAAGGCGGTCGGCGTGACCGAGACCCAGATGGCCGCCGCCACCACCACCTGCCGGACCGCTCCCGGTGTGGCCGCGCCCGGCGAGCTCCAGGAGAACCACGGCAACCAGCTCAGGACCCGGGCCGACAGCTTCCCGGGCAAGCAGGTCATCATCGGGTTCTCGGCAGCGAACTTCATCTCTCAGTCGAACGGGGTGGCGGCCAGCCAGCTCACCCTCGGCGGCGTTGACCTGGGCGCCATAGACGCTCTGGGCAAGCCGTACACCGGCACCGGGTCCAACCTGGCCCCGAGCTCCAGCTTCTACGCCAACACGACCTACGGACGCACCGTCTACAACGTCGTGCAGGCCTCGAAGATCACCGGGCCGGGCAACAACGACCTGAAGCTGATGTTCGCCCAGACCGCCCTCGGCACCCCCGCCGTCTGCGCCGCCTCGGCGCAGGCGACCGTCAACTCCTTCGGCTTCTCCAGCCTCCCGGCGGGCACCGGTGCCGGGACCTGTGGCGACACCTCGCTGACCGCTCCCCTGATCGGCCTAGCCGGCACTCTGTAAGCCGACCACCCCCGCCGTGCCGGATCCCGAGAGCGGGATCCGGCACGGACCCGGCCACGTGCAGAACGCCGGCCCGCCCGGCGGAAACGTGGCACACCCACCGCGGACGTGACCGCCGATCACCTCGTGATCTGCCCGCGGGCCGTTGTGGCGGTTTTCCCGACTTACCCACGCATTACCCGACTTACCCACGCATTACCTGCCACAAGCCAAAGACACCCCTCGCGAACGAAAGGTCATTCATGAAGATCAGACTCAAGAAGATCGTTTCCGGAGCGGCGGCCTGCGCCGTCGCCGCCGGAACGGTCTCCGTCTTGCTCTCCACCGGGGCGGCCGAAGCAAGTCACCTCAGCGCCGGGGCCACCCAGATCGTCGACCCGATCGGGGCGCCGCTCAGCTCCGGCAACTCCAACACCCCCTTCCAATTCAAGCTGCCCAACTTCTCGGTGTGCACCGGTGACAGCGCCAACGACGGATATCGCATCCAGAGCTACCTCGTCCCGCAGTCTGTCGACCTCGACACCCTCAGGTTCGACTCGAGCGGCCCGGCGCCGGTCGCCGGCCAGTTCCGGGCCCCGATGTTCGACACCGCGGGAAACCCGTACGCGAACATCCTGACCGCAGCCGCCAGCCCGGCCCCCGGTCCTGGTCCCATCATCCAGCCCCTGCCGTCGTTCGACTTCGCCGTCTACGACACCAACACGTTCCTGCTCCAGCCCGGGGTCTACAACGTCGGCATCGCCTGCACGGTCGGCAACGAGACCAGCCCCACCCAGCTGGACAAGTACTGGAACACCGTGATGACCCTCACGGCCAACGCCGCTGAGCCCGGTCCGGCCAAGGTCACCTGGGCCTTTGGTGCGGCGCCTGTCGCCCCGACCATCGGCACGGTGACGCCCGGGAACGGCACACTGACCGTGAACTACACGGCGCCGGTGGCCACCCCGGCGACGAACTCCTACACCATCACGGCCACGCCGGCCTCGGGTCCGGCGGTCACGACCACCTCGACCTCGGCGACGACGGCAACACTGTCGGGCCTCACCAACGGCACCGCCTACAGCGTGTCGATGACGGCGACGAACAGTGCGGGCACCAGCCCGGCGTCGAACAGCGTCTCGGCCACCCCGGCCCAGGCCAACCACCCGGCGGTGCAGAACCTGACGGCAACGCCCGTCACCGGTGGCGTCAACCTGGACTGGAACCCGCCGGCTGACGCCGGCACGGACCCGCCCACGGGCTACACCGTCACCAACTCCCCGGCCGGCGGTACCACCACGGTGAACAACGCCGGCTCGAGCGCCTCGGTCACGGGACTCACTGCCGGCACGGTGTACACCTTCGAGGTCACGGCGACCTACGCCACCGCTCCCGGTGGCACCCCCGCCAGCATCTCGGCCACCCCGCTGGCCGCCCAGGTCATGACCCAGACGATGACGGTCACCCGGCCTGTCGGCGCCCTGGTCTTCACCCAGGTCTGCGGCAAGAACGGCACCATCGCCGCTGACACCTCGGCCACCCCCGGCTTCCCGACCGGCAGCCTGCCGGCCGTGGCCGCCGCCGGTCCCGGCACGGCCCCTGAGTTCGCCGGTGGGCTTGACCCCAAGTTCTCGGAGTACCCCTACCCCGAGAACGCTGACGGGACCCCGGCCCCGAACTACCCGACGAACTGCGGTGTCGGCCTCGGCAACGCAAAGTTCGTCAAGAAGGGCCCGGGCGGCGGTCAGTTCTTCGCCGCCAGCGGCGTCCTGAACCAGGTCACCGTCGTGGACACCCGTGACACCGACACCGGCTGGAACGCCAGCGGCAGCATGGGCGCCTTCACCTCGGGCCCCGGCAAGACCTTCAGCGGCAGCCAGCTGGGCTGGACGCCGGTCAAGACCAGCGACACCGGGGCCTTCACCGACTCGGACGGTGTCACCTACGACCAGACCACCGCCCCCGGTGCCGTCGTGGAGCCGAACACCCCGAACGCCACCGGCATGAGCAGCGGACGGTCCCTCGGGACTGCCGCCGCCCTCGCCGGCACGGCGCCGAACCTCACGGGCGGCCTGGGCATCGCCGAGTTCGATGCTCGCCTCAAGCTGCTCATCCCCATCACGGCCAAGAGCGGCACCTACACCGGCGTGCTGACCATCTCGGCCGTCTGATCACCGTCAAGCAAGACCGGTGACGCCGCCCTCCTGGCGGCGTCACCGGAGCATCGCAAGCTGAACAGCAACACTTTGAACGTCCAGCGGGGCGGGGCCCAGCGCCCCGCCCCGGTGGCATGTCCCAACGGAGAACGCCACATGCGCACCACTCGGTCCCGCCTCCTCCCGTCGGCCACTGCGCTGGCGGTGGCCCTCCTGGCGCTGGTGGCCAGCCCGGCGGGCGCTCAGAACCCCAGGCCGACGCCCAAGCCATCGCCGCCGACGACCAAGGCCCTGCAGTCCGACCCGGACCTCGAGCCCGGCGTGGTCAACAGCTGGGCGCTGACGCCCGCCGGCGACAAGCCGGGTGAGCCGGGGACCCGCCCGAACCTGTCCTATGAGCTCTCGCCGGGCGCCGAGGTGAAGGACGCGGTGACGCTCCTCAACTACGGCAACGTGCAGCTCACCTTCCGGATCTACGCCACCGACGCCTTCAACAACGTCGACGGGAACTTCGACCTGCTCACCGGCGACAAGACCCCGGTCGACGCCGGGTCGTGGGTGACCCTGCCCCAGGCCAACATCACCGTGCCGGCCCAGGCCACCGCCACCCTCCCCATCACCATCGCCGTGCCGCCCGACGCCGGGCCCGGCGACCACGCCGCCGCCATCCTGGCCTCCTCCCAGGCCGAGGGCACCGGCGCCGACGGCAAGATCATCAACCTCGACCGGCGGACCGGCTCCCGCCTCTACGTCAGGGTCGCCGGGCCCGTGAGCCCCGCCCTCGACGTGGAGAAGATCAAGGGCACCTACCACCCTGCGCTCAACCCGCTCGGGGGATCGCTCGACGTCTCCTACACCGTGCGCAACCGGGGCAACGTGCGGCTGGCGGCCAAGCAGCGGCTGGCCCTGCAGGCCCCGTTCGGCATCGGGCTCGACAAGGCCACGCCCGTCGACGTGCCCGAGCTGCTCCCCGGCAACTCGGTCACCCTGCAGGCCACGTTCTCAGGCGTGCCGGCCACCGTCCTCCTGGCCACCAAGATCACCCTCACGCCGCTGGCGGCCAAGGACGCGGCCTCCCCCGAGGCCGCCGCCGAGCGGACCAGGACCGGTCGCACGTTGGCCATCCCGTGGAGCGTGCTCGTCCTCCTCCTCGTGGTGGGGCTGCTCACCTACGCCCGGAAGGCCTACCGCCGGCACCGGGACGAGGACGCCGCCACCTCCCCCTCGTCGAGCACGGGCCCGGACGTGGCGCTGGTGCCATGAGGCGGGTGCTGGCGCTTCTGGTGGTGGCCCTCGCCTGGCTCGCCGCCAGCCTCCTGGCCCCGGCTGCGGCTCAGAGCCCTGCAGCACCCGTGCTGGCGCTCTCCTCCGGCGAGGCCAAGATCGGCGACAAGGTCGTCGTGCGGTTCGAGGGCTGGAACGCCGCCGCCGTCACCCTCACCATCTGCGGCAACGACGGGCTGCGCGGCGCCCCGGACTGCGACGTCGCTCGAGGGCAGGGCATCGGCCTGCTGCGGGGCAAGCCGACCCTGGCCGAGCTCAAGGTCGAGGCGCCACCGGCGACCTGCCCGTGCGTGGTCCGGGCCGCGACCTCCACCGGCAGCGCGGTGCAGACCGCACCGCTCGTGATCCTCGGCGTCCCCGTCGGGCCCCTCGTCCGGCCGGGCCCGCCGAAGCCGCTCGTGGCCGTCTCGGCCGAGGTCTCCAACATCGGCGGGGGCCTCGGCCGGACCTTGCGCACCCTCCTCGGGGGCCGTCGAGAGCAGCAGGTGTCGATCACCCTGCGCAACACCAGCACCGCCACCCTGTCGAAGGTCTCGTTGGGTCTGGCCGTCGGGCGCACGGTGGACGGCGCCCGGCCGGTCACCGTGCCGGCGGTCGAGCCGCTGGCCCCGGGCGAGACACGCGTCTACGACGTCCCGGCGACGGTGAGCGCGCCCGCCTGGGGTCGCTACGTCTGGGACGTGACCGCCGACGGCGCGGGCCCCCGGGCCGGCACCCAGGTGCGGTCATCGGCGACGCCGTGGCTGCTCTACCTCCTGGCCGGCCTGCTGGTGGCGGACATCGCCGTCCTCACGGTTCGCCGCCTCCGCCGGCGACGGCAGCGGCGGCGGGAACCGAGCGTGGTCCGTCGCCCGGTGGCGGCGCCATAGGCCGCAAAGCGGGCATCGGTGTTTGTTGCGGCACCGCCTCGGTTATCCTTACTCACGGGTAAGTTGGGTCTTTCGTTCGAGAGGCTTGGCTTGTGGCAGGTCCCCGGGGTGTTCGCCCCGGGGCCTGTTCCAACCGCTCGGGTCTGTCGTGTGGGCACGAACCAACGCTCTTTGGCCATAGTCTGGCGGCATGGAGCAGACGAACGAGATCGAGTTCGTCTTCGAGCCGCAGGACGAGGGTGGCTATCACGTCTACGCACCCGAGCTTCCCGGTCTGCACACCGAGGGCGACACCCTGGACCAAGCCACCGAGAACGCCCGCGAGGCGCTGGCGCTCTATGTCGCCGGTCTTCGCGAGGACGGCCGCACCCTGGAGATGGGGATCATCCGCCGCAGGCTGCCCCTGCCAGCGTGAGCGACCGGTTGCCGGTCGTCTCCGGTCCAGAGCTGGTCGCCGCGCTCCGTCGGCTCGGATGGGAAGCGGTCCGGCAGCGTGGAAGCCATGTGCGTTTGAAGCATCCGGATCGTTCAGTCAGCCTGGTCGTGCCGTTGCATGCCGAGTTGAAGCGCGGCACGCTCGCCGGCATCCTGCGTGACGCAGACGTGGACCGTGATGTGCTGCGCCGACTCCTGTGATAGGCGGCGACATCACCGGGAAGTAGACGAACGTCGCAGAATGAATCCATCGAACGTTCGTTCGTTCGACATCTCGACGAAGCCGGCTGGACACATGCGCCGGGCACACTGCATGCGTGATGGCCGGCTCCCTGCGCATCGTCCGTCCCCCGGCGAGTGCGCCGCCGGCCACCACACTGGCGGTGTTCGACCTCGACCGGACGCTGGTCCCGGGCTCCAGCCTGGCCCGCCTGGCCCGCGCCCTGGCCGAGGCGAAGGTGGTGCGCCGCAAGGAGCTGGCCGGCCACCTGGTGCGCGAGGCGTTCTTCGCCGCACGGGGCATGGGCCCCGCCGCCATAGACCGCCTCCGGGTCTCGCTGCTGCAGGCGGCCACCGGGCTCGAGCTGGGTCCACTGGTCGAGATCGCCAACCGCATCGGCCCCGCCATCGCCGCTGAGGTCTACCCGGGCGCCCGCTGGCTGCTCGACCGGCACAGGACCGACGGGCACGAGGTCGTGCTGCTCTCCTCGAGCCCGCACCAGCTGGTAGCGGCCGTGGCCGCGGCCCTCGATCCGCGCATCATCCCCGTCGGGACGCTGCTGGAGGTCGACGACGGTCGGCTCACCGGCCAGCTGGAGGGCTCGTTCTGCCACGGCTGGGGCAAGCTGGTGCGGCTGGAGGAGTCCCTCGGCTGGCGTGACCTGACCCGCGCCACCGCCTACGCCGACTCGGCCACCGACCTCCCCGTGCTCCGCACCTGTGGCACCGCGGTGGCGGTGAACCCCGACCGGGTGCTGCGAGCCACCGCCGCCACGGCCGGCTGGCCGATCCTCGATCTGTCCTGAGCGACTGGGGCGGCGCACTCCGCGCCTACCGGAGGGCTACATCGTGCCGGTCGTGCCAACGAGCCCCACGACCGACGACGACGTCAGCGGGCCGGCCCTCCCCGTACGGAGGGCCGGCCCTGAGCGCTCAGGTGCCGATCTTGCCGCCGCCGATCTTGTTGATCACGACGGTGGCGGCCCGGGGTCGGCCGGCGGCGTCGTAGTCCGGCCAGCTGCTGACCGCCTGGGGGTTGGCGGGCGTGGGCGTCCCGAAGGCCGGTGTCGACTCACCGGGGTGCTGGATGTTCACGAACATCGTCCGCTGGTCGGGGGTGGTGATGACCCCGGTGACCTCACAGCCACGGGGGCCGGTGAGGAAGCGGCGGATCTCGCCCGTCGTGGGGTCGGCGGCCAGCATGGCGTTGTTGCCGATCCGGTCGTGCTTCCTCGACGCCAGGTTCTGCGAGCTGTTGGAGATGTCGGTCTGGATCCACATCCGGCCGTCGTCGTCGACCCACAGGCCGTCGGGCGAGCTGAACAACGGCTGGTCGGCCGGGACCATCGCCCCCTCGGGCAGATACTGGGGATCGCCGGCGTAGGCGAAGATGCCCCAGGCGAAGCTGGTCTGGGTCGGGTCATCGCGGTTCTCGGTCACGCGCACGATGTGGCCGTAGATGTTGGGCAACCGGGGGTTGACCGGGGTCGGGCCCTGGGAGCCGTTGGTGAGGGTGACGAAGACGTCCTTGGTGAGGGGGTTGATGGCCACCCACTCCGGCCGGTCCAGCTTGGTGGCCACCAGGGCGTCGGCCGCCTGGCGGGTGCGCAGGAGCACGTCGGCCTGGTCGGCCCACCCGTTGGCGGCGGTGAGGGGGCCGGTGCCGAACACCAGCGGCATCCAGGTGCCGCTGCCGTCGGCGTTGAAGCGGGCGACGTGGAGGGTGCCCTCGTCCAGGGGGCTCTTGCCCTGCCTGCGCAGCCGGCGCCAGGGAGCGTTGCCGACGAACTTGTAGAGGTAGTCGCCGTTCTCGTCGTCGCCGCTGTAGACGACCACCTTGCCGTCCTCCTCGGTGACGGTGGCGCCCTCGTGCTTGATCCGGCCGAGGGCGGTGCGCTTGACCGGGGTCGAGTCGGGGTCGAAGGGGTCGATCTCGACGACCCAGCCGAACCGGTTCAGCTCCTTGCGGTTGAGGGCCAGGTCGAAGCGGGGGTCGGCCAGGTGCCAGAGGTAGCCGAACCCGGTGCGGGTCACGCCGTAGCGGGCCTCGGCCGGGGTGGGGGTCCAGGTGGGGTCGGCCGTGCCGAAGTAACCGTTCCAGTTCTCCTCACACGCCAGGTAGGTGCCCCACGGCGTGAAGCCGTGGGCGCAGTTGTTGAGCGTGCCCATGGGCGCCTCGTTCGCCTGCATCGCCGGGTTCTCGAGGGTCACCGGCCCCGAGAACGCCATGGGCGTGGTGCCCGTGATCCGGCGGTTGAACCGGGAGTCGACCTGCTTCCAGCCGCCGCCGGTCTTGCGAACCTTGATCACGGTCACCCCGTGGGCGGCCAGGGCCTTGGCCACCTTCTCGGGGGTCACCGGGGTGGCGCCGTCGGTGGTCAGCAGGGTCGGGTCGACGTACTCGTGGTTGACCACGAGCAGCCCTCTCTGGGTCCCCTCGGCCTCGAGCGGGAAGTAGTGCATGCCGTCGTGGTGCATGCCCACCTGCTGGGCCTGCTCGGCCGCCGAGTTGGACGCGTCTGAGTTCCACGCCGGGCCCGAGGCGAACAGGGGCGTGCCCCAGGGGATCAGCACCCTGGCGACGTAGCCCTCGGGCACCACCAGGGTGTCGGCCGAGCTGACCGGCACCTCGGTGAAGCCGAGCAGCGGCCGGGTGGCCGGGGCCTCGGTGGCGGCGGCTCCGGCCGGTGCGGCCGAGAGAAGGCCGCTGCCCCCGAAGAAGCCCACGGCGGCGGCCGCGGCCGCTCCGCCCAGGACGCTGCGCCGGCTGAGGCTGGCGGCGATCAGGTCGCCGAGCGCCGGGTTGTCAGTTGGGTTCGAGCCCAGGTCATCGGTGTCTTCCATCGTTCCTCCGAGAGTTGGTGCGGGGGGGCGCGCTGCTCAGCGGCCGCACCAAACCGACGCTAAGGAGCCGATCCGACGGCCAGGGGGACGTCACCTGAACGGGCGGTGAACGGCTCGGGACGTTTCGCCTCCGGGGCCTCGGCTCCATCCAAGCCTGTGACCGGTGGGACACTGGGGCGATGGACGATGTTCGAACGGTGCTCCACGAGGCCGAGAAGCAGCTGGTGGCCATCGGCACCCTCTTCGAGGCGGACCTCACGCTGCAGCGGGCCTCGCCGACGCTGCGGGGGAAGATCAAGGGCTTCCTGGCCAACCAGCGGGCGGCGCTCGACCACCTGGCCGAGGGCGTGGTGGCCGTCCACGGGGCGGCCGAGGCGCACACCCACTACCCCTTCGCCCGCGACGCCGAGGCCTTCGATGCCTCGATCGACAAGAACATGCCCGGCGTCCGGACCCAGCAGCCCGACGCGGCCACGGTCATCAGCCGGCACCAGCCCTTCAGCGACCCGGCCCTGGCCGAGCTGCGCGACCTCCTCACCGACCCGACCCTGCAGAAGCTGACGCCCGAGACCCGGGAGCGGCCCAAGCCCGACCTGGCCGCCGTTCCCGAGCCAGCCGCGGCATCCGTGTCGTCCGAACCGGTTCCCCCGCCCCCGCCGGCCAACGCCGGCGGCGGGGTGCTGAGCGGTGGCCTGTTCATCAACGGCGTCTCCCACGACCCGGTCACCTTGCAGCGCCAGCAGGAGGCAGAGCTGGCGCAGTCGAAGGAGATCTACGTCGACTGGCGCTTCGGGGAGAGCGAGACCTCGGCCCTGGCCACCCTGGCGGCGATCGACGCCGCCGTCCGGGCGGCCATCACCGAAGTGTCGGCCGCCGCCGGCCTGGCCTGACCGGTAGCCCTACGCTGGCGCCGATGGCCACCGCCACGCCCTCGCCCGACGCCAGCCCGAACCCGAACGCCCGCAAGTTCGACCTCGATGTGGCCCTGCCGGCCATGGTGAACTTCGCCTCCGCGGCCGACGCCGAGGCGGCCGGCGAGCCGTTCGCCGCCGCCGTCCTCGCCGCCGACGGCGTGGCTTCGCTGTTCGGCACGGGGAGCTTCGTTACCGTCACCCGCACCGTCGGCGCGGCGTGGGAGCCCATCGAGGATGCCGTGCAGTCCGCCGCCGCCGCCCACCTCTGAGCTCAGCTCGTGAGCTCGTCCACCAGGGCGAGGACGCGCCGCTCGATCTCGTCGCGGATGGGGCGGACGGCCTCGACGCCCTGCCCGGCCGGGTCCTCGAGCTCCCAGTCGAGGTAGCGCTTGCCGGGGAAGACAGGGCAGGCGTCGCCGCAGCCCATGGTGATCAGGACGTCGGCAGCGCGGGCGAACTCATCGGTGAGGGGCTTGGGGTACTCCTGGGTGATGTCGATGCCCAGCTCGGCCATGGCCGCGACGACGGCGGTGTTGACCTCGTTGGCGGGAGCGCTGCCGGCGGAGCGGACGTTGACCCGCCCCTTGGCGTGGTGGGCCAGCAGGCCGGCGGCCATCTGGCTGCGCCCGGCGTTGTGGACGCACACGAAGAGGACCTCGGGGACGCCGGTCACGATGGCTCCTGTCGACTGGGCCAGGGCCCGGAGACGCTCACGGGCGAAGCGGCGGACGAAGATGGGCAGGAAGGTCTGCACCTTGGCGTCGCCGAAGTGGTCGAGGCTCTCGGCCAGGTAGCGCTCGATCGTCTCGAGGCCGAAGGTGCCGTCGAACTCCTTGGCCAGAGCATCGATCTCGGGGGCGAGGCGGCTGCGGGTAAGCGGGTCGAGGACGGTGGTCATGTCACGTGCTCCTTTGTCGGCTGGTGGGGGAGGAGAACCTCGCCGGCCACCTCGGTGAGGCGGGGGTAGAGGGCGGCGGCGCAGGCGACGGCAAGCGCTCCGCCGACGACCTGGGCGGCGATGAAGGCAGGGGCCGAGGAGGGGGCGATGCCGGCGAAGGTGTCGGACAGGGTGCGGGCCAATGTCACAGCCGGGTTGGCGAAGCTGGTCGAGGACGTGAAGAAGTAGGCGCCACCGATGTATGCCCCGACAGCGAAGGGGGCGGCCGAGGCCCGGCCCGAGCGCACCACCCCGAAGATGACGAGGAGGAGGCCGAAGGTGGCGACGACCTCGGCGAACAGGTGGGCGCCCGACGCCCGGGCCTTGGTCGACAGCTCGATCAACGGCGCCTCGAACATGGCGTTGGCGGCGACCGCCCCCAGGCACCCCCCGCCGATCTGGGCAGGTACGTAGGCGAACACCTCCCGGGTGGTGACGCCGCCGAGGAAGCGGTCGGCCAGGGTGACCACCGGGTTGAGGTGGGCGCCGCTGACCGAGCCCAGCGCCAGGATGACGGCGACGAGGACCCCGACAGTGGCGGCGGCGTTCTGGAGCAGCTGCAAGCCGACGTCGTCGGGCGACAGCTGGGTGGCGGCGATCCCCGAGCCGACCACCCCGGCCACCAGCAATGCGGTGCCCACAAGCTCGGCCAGGGCCTTGCGAGCCAGCGAGGTCATCAGCAACCGCTACGCCGGCTCGGGCCGGATCTCGACCGCCGCGCTCAGCAGCACCCGGATCCGACAGCGGTCTCGTCAGCCACCGTCGAGCAGCAGGCGGCGGCCTGGCCAGGCTCGGAGCTGCGCAGCCGGCCCTGGGGGTGATCGGCGTCGGCCAGCACCGTGTAGACCTCCCACGGCTCGCCATCGGGGCCGTCCACCCACACCTTCTCCTGCTCGGCGAAGCAGCAGGCCCCTGACTCCTCGGCGGTGGCCAGGCCGGCGCCGGACAGCCGGGCCGAGGCCGCCGTCACCTCGCCGACCGATCCGACCTCGACGCCCAGGTGGTTCAACGTGCCGCCGGTCTCGCCCTCGATCAGCACCAGCTTGAGGGGCGGCTCGGCGATGGCGAAGTTGGCGTAGCCGGGGCGGACCTTGGTCGGCTCGGTGGCGAACAGCTTCGAGTAGAAGCCGATGGCCTGGTCGAGGTCGGTGACGTTGAGGGCGAGCTGCACACGGGACACGGAGACCTCCAGGTAAGATCGGTGGTTGTCGATGCGAGTGTGCCGGTTAGATCGACTGTTGTCAATGAGGAGTGCGGATTTCCTTGACCAGTCAACCTGCGGCCAGTGATCAGGTGCTGTGCGGTGCGCCGCTGACCAGCGGTCGGCTGACCACGGCCGAGGCCGTCGAGCTGGCGAAGGTCCTCGGGGCCCTCGCCGATCCCGTCCGCCTGCAGCTCGTCTCCCTCGTCGCCGCCAACGGCGAGGTGTGCTCCTGCGATCTGCAGGGCCCGCTGGGCAGGAGCCAGCCCACCATCAGCCACCACACCAAGGTTCTGGTGGAGGCCGGTCTCCTCCATGGCCGCAAGGCCGGCCGGTGGACGTGGTGGTCGCTCGTCCCCGAGCGCCTGGCTCAGATCCGCACGCTCCTCGGCGGCTGAGCCCTGCGGGGGCTCCTCCTCCTACGCCGGAGCGAGGGCGAGGACCCGGTCGGCCACGCTCATGAGGGCGAGGACGGCTGGGGCGGTCGGGGCGGTGTCGAGCGGGGCCAGGCCCTCGCGGTCGGCGGCGACGATGGCCGGGTCGTCAGGGACCACCACGATCTCCTGGCCGGGCAGCGCCGCCTTGATGGCGTCGAGGTCGGCCTCGGTGCGGATGCGGCTGGCCACCACGATGATGCGGCCCATCACCTTCTCCTTGGCCAGGGTGGCGGCCCGGGCCCCCACCTCGAGCGACTTGGGGGTGGGCTCGACCACGACGAGGACGACGTCGACGGGCGTCTCGCCCAGGCGGGTCAGGGTGCCGATGCCGGCTTCGCAGTCGGCCACGACGATGGTGTCACCGAACTCCACGCTGCTGAGCAACTGCTCAGCGGAGAGCCCGCATCACGCACAGCCTGGTTCGGGGTTCTCGATCCTGGAGACCACGGCCAGGCGCACGTTGTCGGGGGCGTCGGACCCGAAGCGGGCGATCAGCTCGTCCCACCCGGGAGCGTGCTCCTCGTTGCCCTCCTCCAGGCTCTGGCGCATCGACTCCAGGCGCTCGGTCTCGTCGTCGCCCACGCCGAGGGAGATCCCGAGGTTGGGGTTGCTGTCGCAGTCGAGGGCCACGACCGACAGGCCGCGCCGGCCGAGGGTGCGGGCCACGATGGCCGAGGTCGTGGTCTTGCCGGATCCACCCTTGCCAACCACAGCAACCTTCATGTGCGCTCGCTCTCCTCGGTGGCCGCAGCCGGCTCGTTCGCTTCGGCCTGCGACTGTACCGCCCCACCCGGTGCTGTGCCGCCCGGTGGGGAGAGGCTGACGCGGCGGCGCAGCTCGACGTGGACCGCCGTCCCGACCAGGGCCTCGAGCTCCTCCCCGAGCGACTCGACCACCGGGCGGTCGCCCACGTAGGCCCGGTCGCCCTCGGTGCAGCACCAGGCCATGGTCTCGCCCTCGTCACCCCAGTCGGCCCGGCTCCACCGCCGCACCGTGGCCACCTCGACGCCGTCGGCCCGCTCCTCCCAGTCGACCTTCAGCGGCAGCTGCCCGCACACCCCCGGCTTCCACTCCCGGGGCGGCTCACCGGCGTCGGTGGCGGCCAGGTGCAGGGCACAGCCCGCCCCGCCGGCGAACCCCGGCCGGTTCAGGAAGATGCAGGCGCCGTCGACCACCCGGGTGGCGTTGCGCTCGTCGTCGCGGAAGATCCCGCCCTCAGCGGCGGCGGCGTTGTGCTCGAAGCGCTCCGGCTCCAGGCAGGCGGCCAGGGCGCTGAGGAGCCGGGCCTCGTCCTGGTCGGCCAGCTCGGCTCCCACCGAGCAGCAGCCCTGGCCCAGGTGCTCGGCGGGCTCGTCCAGGATCCCGAGGCACCCCCGCCCCCAGATGCAGGTCCAGCGGGAGGTGAGGAAGGCCCGGTCGAAGCGCCACACCGTGTCGCCGGCGTCGATCTCCTCGACCTCGTCCACGGGACGATGGTAGGGGTCGCGCAGGCCTTCGAGAGGGGCCGACCCGGCGCATCGGTCAGAGTGGGGGCATGGGGGCACGGGACTTTCGGCGCATCGCCGTGGTCAACCGGGGGGAGGCCGCCACCCGGTTCATCCACGCCGTGCGGGAGTTCGAGCGCCAGTACGAGGTGGGCCTGCGCGTCATCGCCCTCCACACCGCAGCCGAGCGCCACGCCCGCTTCGTGCGGGAGGCCGACGAGGCGGTGTGCCTCGACGACTTCGCCGACCCCGTTGTCTCCGGCGCCGAGCCGACGACCACGAGCCCATACCTCGACCACGACCTGCTGGAGCGGGCCCTGCTGCGGGGCGGCGCCGAGGCCGTGTGGCCGGGCTGGGGCTTCGTGGCCGAGGACGCGGCGTTCGCCGAGCGCTGCGAGCGGCTCGGCATCACCTTCCTCGGGCCGACGGGGGCGGTGATGCGCCGCCTCGGCGACAAGATCGCGGCCAAGCGGCTGGCCGAGGAGGCCGGGGTGCCCGTGGCTCCGTGGAGCAACGGCCCGGTGGAGACGGTCGAGGAGGCGTTGGCCCACGCCGAGGCCATCGGCTACCCGCTTGTGGTCAAGGCCACCGCCGGCGGAGGGGGCCGGGGCATCCGTCACGTCACCGCCGAGTCCGAGCTGGCGGCGGCGTTCGACAGCGCCCGGAGCGAGGCCGGCCGCTCGTTCGGCGACCCGACGGTGTTCATGGAGCGCCGGGTCAGCCAGGCCCGCCACGTCGAGGTGCAGATCATCGGCGACGAGCACGGCACGGTGTGGGCGGTCGGCGTGCGCGACTGCTCGATCCAGCGCCGCAACCAGAAGGTCATCGAGGAGTCGCGCTCCACCGCCCTGTCGCTCGACCAGGAGGCCGAGCTGAAGGCGGCGGCGGCCCGGCTGTGCCAGCTCGCCGGCTACACCGGCGCCGGAACGGTCGAGTTCCTGTACCAGCCGGCCGAGCGCACCTTCGCCTTCCTCGAGGTCAACACCCGCATCCAGGTCGAGCACACCGTCACCGAGATGACCACCGGGCTCGACCTGGTGAAGCTGCAGATCCACGTGGCCCGGGGGGGCCGGCTGGTCGGCGACCCGCCCCCGTCGTTCGGCCACGCCCTCGAGGCCCGCCTGAACGCCGAGGACCCCGACCGCGGGTTCGCCCCCGCGCCCGGCGTCGTCGAGCTGTTCGCCCTCCCCACCGGGCCCGGCATCCGGGTGGACACCGGCGTGGAGGAGGGCGACGTGATCTCGCCGCTCTACGACTCGATGGTGGCCAAGGTGCTGGCCTGGGGCCAAGACCGCGACGAGGCCCGGGCCCGGCTGGCCCGTGCCCTGCTCGACACCGCCGTGGTGGTGCGGGGCGGGGTCACCAACAAGTCGTTCCTGCTCGACCTCCTGGCTGCCCCCGAGGTGATCGCCGGCACCCTCGACACCGGCTGGCTCGACCGGTGCACCGTCGACGGGGGCCGTCTCGCCCCCGAGGACCCGACGACCGCCCGGGCCGCCCTGGTGGCGGCGGCGATCGACGCCGACGAGACCGAGACCGGGTTGGAGCGGGCCCGCTTCCTGGCCTCGGCCAGCCGGGGCCGGCCCCAGGCCAGCCGCGAGGTGGGCCGCGACGTGGAGCTGGTGCACGGCGGCCAGTCCTACGCCGTGCGGGTGGCCCGGGCCGGGCCCCACGGCTGGTACCGGGTGGCGGTCGACGGCCACGTCGTCGACGTGGTGTTCGAGCGGCTGGCCCGCTTCCGCAGCCGCCTGCAGATGGGCGGCCGAAACCACCGGATCGTGTCGTCGACCTCCGGCACCGAGCACATGGTCGAGGTCGACGGACGGGCCTACCGGCTGGCCGGCGACGACGGGGGGTTCGTGCGGGCGCCGGCTGCGGCCGTGGTGGCGGCGGTCCTGGTGTCGCCCGACGACGTCGTGGCCGTCGGCACCCGCCTGCTCGTCGTGGAGAGCATGAAGATGGAGGTGGCCATCACCTCCCCGGTGGACGGCCGGGTCCGCAACGTCTTCGTCTCGAACAACGCCCAGGTGCAGGCGGGCGCCCCGCTCGTCCGCCTCGAGACCGTCGCCCCCGAGGACGCCCCGGCCGCCGCCGCCGCCGGAGCCCGCCTGAGGTTCGACGAGGTGCGCACGCCGACCAAGGACGACCCTCGGGCCCGCAGCCTCGAGGACCTCCAGACCCTTCACTCGTTCCTCAGCGGGTTCGACCTGACCCCGGGCGAGGCCCGCCAGGTGCTCGACCGGTACCTGGCCGACCGGGCCCGGGCCGGCGGGGCCGAGCTCCAGCTGTTCCGGGGTGAGCTGGCCATGCTGGCGACCTTCGCCGACCTGTGCGAGCTGACCCGGAACCGTCGGGAGGACGACGCCGAGGGCGCCGATCCCGAGCGTAGCCACCGCGAGCACTTCCGCACCTACCTGCGCTCGCTCGACGTGGACCGCGAGGGCCTCCCGGAGCGGTTCCGGGCCGCCCTGCTGCGGGCCCTCGGCCACTACGGGGTCACCGAGCTCGAGCGCACCCCGGAGCTGCACGACGCCCTCCATTCGATCGTGCTGGCCCATGAGCGCGCGCCGTCGCACGTCCCGGTGGTGCTCGGCCTCCTGGAGGGCCTGGCCGCCGGAGCCGACACCCTGGCCCTCGCCTCCCGGGATGAGCTGCGGGACATCCTCGACCGCCTCATCGTGGCCACCCAGCGCCGCTTCCCCGTGGTGGGCAACCTGGCCCGCAGCATCCGCTACCGCTGCTTCGACCTGCCGCTCATCGACCAGGCCCGGTCAGAGGCGCTGGCCGATGCCCGGGCCCGGCTGGGGCGGTTGCTCGACGGCCTCGACGGCCCCGAGCGCGAAGCGCTCCTGGTGGGGCTGGTGGCCACCCCGCAACCCCTGCTCCCGCTGCTGGCCGAGCGGATCGGCGACCCGGCGGTCGGCCTGCCGATGCTCGAGGTGCTCACCCGCCGCTACTACAAGATCCGCGACCTCCACAGCATCCGGTCGGTCATGGTGGAGGGCGAGGAGCTGCTCACCGCCGAGTACGAGCACCGGGACCGCCGGGTGCACGTCGTCAGCGGTCGCAGCGACATGGAGGCGCTCGCCACGGTGGCGAGGGCCTGCGCCCGCGCGGCGGCGACCTGGCTGGGGGCCCCGAGCGCGGGCGCCGAGGCCCGGCCGGCCGACACCGTCGTGGTCGACCTCTACGTCGGCCGGAACGGCCCGGCGGCCACCGTCGATGAGCTGGCGGCGACGCTGGCCCCGATCCTCGACGCCGCCGGCTTCCCCGACGCCGTGGGCCGGGTGGGGGTGGCGGTCTGCCAGGCCGGCGGCTCGGCGGCGCCGGCCCAGCAGCTCACCTTCCACCGCCACGGCTCGGGCTTCGTCGAGGACCCGATCGTGCGGGGCCTCCACCCGATGATCGGGCGCCGGCTGCGGCTCTGGCGGCTGGAGAGCTTCGAGCTGACCCGGCTCCCCTCCGAGGCCGACGTCTACCTCTTCGACTGCGTGGCCCGGAGCAACCCGTCGGACGAGCGCCTGGTGGCCATCGCCGAGGTGCGCGCCCTCACGCTGGTGCGGGACGCCTCCGGAACCGTCACCTCGCTGCCCGAGCTCGAGCAGGTGCTGGCCGCCTGCCTCGACAGCCTCCGTTCAGCCCTGGCCGTGCACCCCCGCGCCGCCCGGCTGGCCTGGAACCGGGTGCAGCTCGACGTGTCGCCGGTGGTCGACACACCGATCGAGGAGTTGCAGGTCGTGGCCCGGCGGCTGGCCCCGATCACCGAGGGGCTGGGCCTCGACCAGATCCTGGTCCACTGCCGGGTGCCCGCCGGCGCTGAAGGGACGAGGGAGGTGGTGGTGCGGGTGGGCAAGCAGGCGGCGACGGGTCTGACCGTGCGGGTCGACGACGCCCCCACCGCACCGATGGAGCCGCTGGACACCTACACCCGCAAGGTCATCGAGTCGGACCGTCGGGGCGCCCCCTACCCCTACACGCTGGTCCCCGTGCTGGCCGGTCCGGGGGGCAGCTTCACCGAGCACGACCTGGACGCCGACGGGCGGCTCGTCCCGGTCGAGCGCCCGAACGGGGCCAACGAGGCCGCCGTGGTGGTGGGCGTGGTGCGCACCCCGACGGCCCGCCACCCCGAGGGCATGACCCGGGTGGCGATCCTGGGCGACCCCACCATGGCCCTGGGCTCGATCGCCGAGGCCGAGTGCCGGCGGCTGCTCGCCGCCATCGACCTGGCCGCCGAGCTCGGGGTTCCCGTCGAGTGGTTCGCCCTGTCAGCAGGGGCCAAGATCTCGATGGACAGCGGCAGCGAGAACCTCGACTGGGTGGGCCGGGTGCTGCGTCGCCTCGTGGAGCACACCCAGCAGGGCGGCGAGGTGAACGTGGTGGTGACCGGCATCAACGTGGGCGCCCAGCCCTACTGGAACGCCGAGGCGACGATGCTGATGCACACCCGGGGCATCCTTGTCATGACGCCCGACAGCGCCATGGTCCTCACCGGCAAGCAGGCGCTCGACTACGCCGGTGGCGTCTCGGCCGAGGACAACCTGGGGCTGGGCGGCTACGAGCGGATCATGGGGCCGAACGGCCAGGCCCAGTACTGGGCGCCCGACGTCACCGGGGCCTGCCAGATCCTCTTCGACCACTACGAGCACACCTATGTGGCCCCCGGCGAGCGCTACCCCCGTCCGGCGACCACCACCGACCCCGACGACCGCGACGTTCGCAGCGCCCCCCACGAGGTGGACGGCGTGCCCTTCACCACCGTCGGCGACATCTTCTCGGCGGAGGCCAACCCCGACCGCAAGAAGCCGTTCGACATCCGCACGCTGATGCGAGCCGTGGTGGACGCCGACCACCAGCCGCTCGAGCGGTGGCCGCTGATGCGCCACGCCGAGACCGCCGTGGTCTTCGACGCCCACCTCGGCGGCCACCCTGTCACCCTCCTCGGCGTCGAGTCGCGCCCGCTTCCCCGCCACGGCCCGATCGTGGCCGACGGCCCCGACAGCTGGTCGGCCGGCACCCTCTTCCCGCTGTCGTCGAAGAAGGTGGCGCGGGCCCTGAACGCCTCCAGCGGCAACCGCCCCGTGGTGATCCTGGCCAACCTGTCGGGCTTCGACGGGTCGCCCGAGTCGCTGCGCCGCCTCCAGCTGGAGTACGGCGCTGAGATCGGCCGGGCCGTCGTCAACTTCGACGGGCCGATCGTGCTGTGCGTCGTCTCCCGTTACCACGGCGGCGCGTTCGTGGTGTTCTCGGCCACCCTCTCCGACTCGATGGAGGTGCTGGCCGTCGAGGGCTCGTTCGCCTCGGTCATCGGGGGCTCGGCGGCCGCCGCGGTGGTCTTCGGCCGCCAGGTCGCCGCCCGCGTGCGGGCCGATGCCCGGGTGGTGGACCTGGAGGCCCGCATCGCCGAGGCTGCCGAGGAGGAGCGGGCCGACCTGCGCACCCAGCTGGTCGAGCTCACCGCGGCGGTCCGGCTCGAGAAGCTGGGCGAGGTGGGGGACGAGTTCGATGCCATCCACAGCGTCGAGCGGGCCCTGGCCGTCGGGTCGGTCCACCGGATCATCCCGGCCGCCGAGCTGCGACCGGCGCTGATCGACGCCGTACGCCGGGGAATGCAGCGCACCCTGGAGGGCGGCACCTAGCTTCTGCCCGGAGTACGTGTCGCTCCGGGCCTACGTATCCCGGCAGAACCGGGTAGGAAGCATCGGTGCCCCCGCCCCCGCCCCCGCCCCCGGCCATCGGCTCGCACCGCCTCCTCGGAACGGGGACCTCGGCGGCGCTGCTGACCCCTGACGCCACCGTCGACTGGTGGTGCGCGCCCGCCTTCGACGACCGGCCGGTGCTGTGGTCGCTGCTCGATCCGGCTGGCGCTGCGGCCCGCTGGCGCGAGGTGCGCATGGTGGACGCCGAGGGCCCACCGGCCGGCGCCACGGCCCGGACGATCGTGCACCACGTCGGTGGTCGGGTCCTGTGCTGGGATGGACTGCTGCGACGCGACGGGGTCGACGTGAGGTTGATCCGGCTGGTGCAGGCCCTGGACGCCGACCTGGTCCTCGAGCACGAGGTGGCCGTCGGGGGGTTCGACGGCCCGTGGGCCGGCTGGACCACCGAGCCGGGCGGCCGCGCCGTCGCTCGACCCGATGGGCGGACGATCACCGTGGTCGGCGGCGCCCATGCCGTGCCGGAGCGGTGGCTCCGCACCTCGGTCGACGTCCGGATCGGGCGTTGGGCCGGCCTCGTCGTCTCCGTCACACCCGCCGCGACACCCTTCAAACGCGCGCCAGACGCCGGCCGGGCGGCACCGCCGACGGCTCGCCCGGCAGGGCGTCTCGCCGGGCCGTCGACGGATCCCGAGGCTCTGGCGGCCGAGCTCGAAGCGGCCGACGCCGAGCACCGCCGCCACCTGGAGACGGCCACGCTGCCCCGGGCCGGTCGGGGCACCAGCCGGGCCGAGGATGCCCTGGCCGTGCTGCGGGCCTGCACCTACGAGCCGACCGGAGCCGTGGTCGCCTCGCCCACCACGTCGCTGCCCGAGGCACCCGACGGCGACCGCCAGTTCGACTACCGCTACACCTGGCTGCGGGACGCCTCGCTGGCCGTGTCGGTCGCCGCCCTCCTCGGGCGCAGCGACCTGGCCCGCCGCTACCTCGACTTCGTCCTCGGCCAGACCCGGCGGGCCAAGGTGCCGAGCGGCCCGATGACCGATGTGCGGGGCGAGTCGGTGCCTGCCGAGAGGGAGGTGGCGGGCGTGGCGGGCTGGGCCGGCGCCCAGCCCGTGCGGGTGGGCAACGGGGCGGCCGACCAGGTGCAGTACGACTCGTTCGGCCTGCTGGTCGAGGCCGTCTCGGTCTTCGTCCAGCTCGGCGGCCGCCTCGACCGCGGCACGTGGAACTTGGTGCGGGCCGTCGCCGACCAGGCCGCCGACGCCGACGACGGGCCCACCAGCGGCATCTGGGAGCTGCGCAGCCCGAGACGGCTGCTGTCGGCCGACATCGGCAAGTGGATCGCCCTCGACCGGGCCCTGTGGATCGCCCGCCTCCGCCGTCCGTGGACCCGGCGCCGGCGGTGGGCCTCGGCCCGGCGGGTCCTCCACCAGAAGGTGGTCGCCGCCCTGGACGAGGCAGGCGGCCTGCCCCAGGCCTACGACGGAGCGGGAGCCGGCGAGGACGACGCCTCGGCCCTGATGGCCGTGGTGTTCGGCCTGCTCGGCCCGAAGGACCCGCGGGCGGCCCGTCTGGTCGATGCCACCCTCCACCGGCTCGGCGCCTGGCCCCTGCTGTACCGCTACCAGCCGGGCGGCGACGACGGCTTCCGGGGCCGCGAGGGTGCCTTCGTCCCCGCCTCGTGGTGGGCGGTGGCGGCGCTGGCCAAGCTCGGGCGGGTCGACGAGGCCGAGGAGCGTCTGGCCGCCCTCGACCGGGTCCTGCCCCGCCTGCAGCCGGAGGAGCTCGACCCCGAGCGCCACACCGCCCTCGGGAACACCCCGCTGGTGTGGTCGCACATGGAGGCGGCCCGAGCCCTGTACCTGCTGGACGTGGCCCGCGTCCGCCGCCGCTTCGGCCCGGTGGGGGTGGTGGCGTGGCGGCTCAACCGGCTGCGCCAGGTCTGGGCCAGGCGCTCGCAGCGGTGAGCGGCTACGCCGGCCGGAGCTGCGGAGGGTCGGTGCGGCTCCGCTTGAGCTCGTAGAACGAGCCGATCTCCTGGAGGGCCACGACGGCGTCCCACAGGCGTCCCGCCTCCTCGCCGACCGGCGGCGGCGACACGATCGGCCCGAAGGTCCCCCGCTCGGCGCCGTCCAGGTGCAGCACCGGCGAGCCGATGTCGGGCCCGGCCAGCCGCCGCGCCTCGGCCAGCGACTCGGCGGCGGCGTTGTCGAGGCTGGTGTCGTCGGCCGAGCCGACGAGGCCGGCGACGCCGGCGGCCTCGACCGATGCGGCGAGCATCTCGTCGCTGGGCGGCTGGCCGGACTCGTGGAAGCGGGTCCCGAACTCGGTGTAGAAGCGGCCGGCGGCCTCGTTGTGGCCCTGGGTCACCGCAGCGTCGACCACCCGAAGGGCCCGGGCGGCCAGGCCCGTCTTGGCCCGCATCTCGGGGGTGTCGAGGAAGGGCGGGACGGGCCGGTCCTTGTTCAGCAGCGCCAGGCTGAACGTGCGCCACCTGATGTCGAGCGACCGCTCGTGGGCGGCGGCCACCAGCCATCGCGACGTCATCCAGGTCCAGGGGCAGCCCGGGTCGAAGTAGAACGTCACGCCCGTCGAGGTCTCGTCCGCACCCATGCCGGCAACCTAGCGGCGTGTGCATCCGTGCGAGGACGGGGTCATGCTGGAGCATGCTCCTCGCCGAGGCATTCGTTCTCCTGGCCCTGCGCCCTGAGGGCACCCCGGCCCGGGGCCGGACGAACCAGTCGGCGGTCGCCGTCGGGGTGACGGGCGCGCTGGTCACCGAGCTGGTCCAGGGCGGCCACCTCCGCCTGCACGACGGCCGCATCCACCTCACCGGCACCACCCCTTCCCACCCGCTGCTGGCGCAGGTGCTCCAGAACCTGAGGCCGCACGAGGGCAAGGAGCTGAAGCGCAAGCTGGCGGCGGTGAAGCACTCTGGCTGGAGCGAGGTCGTCGACGCCATGGTGGCTCAGGGGGTGCTGGGGCGGGAGAAGGCGGTGCTGCGCCCGACCCGCCACCCGGTGGCCGACCAGGCGGCGCACGCCGCCCTGCTGGCCGAGATCCGGGTCGCCGCCTCCACCGACGGCCCGCTGGACGAGCGCGCCGCCACGCTCCTGGCTCTCGCTGGCCCCTGCCAGATGCTCGAGGTCGTCGCCCCGGAGCGGTCCGACCGGGCCATGGCCAAGCGCCGCATCGCCGAGGCCACCGAGCAGGTGCCGGCCGCCGCCGCCGTGAAGTACGTGATCGCGGCCATGCAGTCGGCGGCGGCGATCGGAGCGGTCGCCGGTGCCGGGGCCGCCGGCTCCGGCTGAGCCGCCCGGGGAGCGGTCGTCCGCCGCCGCCTGCGCCGCCTGCCATCATCGGCGACCCTGCCATGGTCCGCACCGTCACCCTCCGTCCCTGGCAGAAGACCGCCCTCGAGCGGCTCTCGGCCACCGTCGAACCTGACTTCCTGGCCGTGGCCACCCCGGGCGCCGGGAAGACGACGTTCGCCCTCACCGCGGCCCGCCAGGCGCTGGCCACCGACGCCAGCCGCCGCCTGGTCGTCGTGGTGCCCACCGTCCACCTGAAGGAGCAGTGGGCCCGGGCGGCGTCGGCCTTCGACCTGCACCTCGACCCCCACTGGTCGGCGGTCGACGGGGGGCTGCCGGCCGACATGCACGGGGTGGCCGTCACCTACCAGCAGGTGGCCAGCTGCGCCGAGGCGCTGCGGGGCCTGTCGGCCGACGCCATGGTCGTCTTCGACGAGCTGCACCACGCCGCCGAGGACCGGGTGTGGGGCGACTCGCTGCGCCGCGCCTTCGCCGCCGCCCCCCGCCGCCTGGCCCTCTCGGGCACCCCCTTCCGCTCCGACACCCACGCCATCCCCTTCGTCCGCTACACCCTCGACGAGGCGGTGCCCGACTTCGAGTACGGCTACGCCGACGCCCTGGCCGACGGCGGCGTGGTGCGGCCCGTGTACTTCCCCCGGGTCGACGGGCACATGGAGTGGAGCGCCCCCGATGGCCGGGTCTACGCCCACTCCTTCGACGACCCGCTGGATGCGGCCCGGGCCGGGCAGCGGCTGCGCACGGCCTACTCGGTCGAGGGCGAGTGGCTCCCCCACGTGCTGCGCCAGGCCCACGAGCGGCTGCTGGCCATCCGCCAGCACCAGCCCGACGCCGGGGGCCTGGTGATCGCCACCGACCAGGAGCACGCCCGGGGCATCGTCCGCCTGCTGCGTGACCGGTTGGCGGTGCGGGCCGTGGTGGCCACCTCCGACGACCCCGACGCCTCGGCGCTGATCTCCCGGTTCGGAGCGGGCACCGACCCGTGGATCGTGGCCGTGCGCATGGTGGCCGAGGGCGTCGACATCCCCCGGCTACGGGTGGGGGTGTTCGCCACCACGACCACCACCGAGCTGTTCTTCCGCCAGGCGGTGGGGCGCCTCGTGCGCTGGACCCGGGGTTCCTCGGGGCAGAAGTCGTTCCTGTACATCCCCGACGAGCCCCGGCTGCGGGCCCGGGCCTTTGCCATCGCCGAGCAGCGCCGCCACTCCCTCCGCCGCTCCGAGCGCGAGCAGCCGACGGAGCAGGCGGAGGCGAGCGGCGGCGAGGACGACCAGCTCTCTCTGTTCGCGCCCATCTCGGCCGTTCCCCTGACCGACGGCACCGACCCCGACTGGGTCCTTGACGGCGACGACCTGTCCGACCCCACCAGCGACGCCGCCCTCACCATCCCCCTTCCCCCCCTGCCACCGGGCCGTCGGGGTACGACCGCCGGCGGCGTAGAGGGCGGCACCCGCCGCGAGCACAAGACCCGGCTGCGCAAGGCCAACGCCGATGCCGGCCGCCTCATCGCTCACCACACCGGCCTGACCCACGCGGGGGTGAACGCCGAGCTGAACCGGGCCAGCGGCCTGGACAAGATCAGCCAGGCCACCGTCGAGCAGCTGGAGCGCCGCCTCGTCCGGGCCGAGCAGTGGCTTCGCCAGGCCTCCTCCCGCCGGGTCCCCGGCTGATCCCCTCGCTCAGCCGCTGAGGCTGTCGAGGATGGCCAGCTCGATCTCGGCCTGGAGGTCGGCGTCGACCTTGCCGCCGTCGCGGGCCTGGACGTAGAAGGCGTCGACCACGGTGCCGCCCAGGGTCTGGGCCCGGGCCGAGCGGATGTCGAGGTCGAGCTCGGCCAGGGCGCAGGTGATGCGGTAGAGCACGCCGAGGCCGTCGGCGGCGTGGACGTCGATCACCGTGCACGACGAGGAGGCGTCGTCGTGGAAGGTGACGGTCGCCGTGGTGGGTGAGGCCAGGGGAGCCGGTCGGCGGTAGGTGCGGCCGCGCTCGGCCAGCCGGGCCCGCACGGCCAGGCGGCCGTCGAGCACGCGGTGGAGGTCGAGCTGCACCCGGTCCCACGGCGGCTCGTCGCGCCGGGGGTCGACGACCCGGAAGGTGCTGGACGCCCACCCCGGCTCGCTGGACGCGGTGGCAGCGGCCAGCACCTCGAGGCCGTGGAGGGCCAGCACGCCGGCCACCCTGCTGAACAGGCCCGGTCGGTCCTCGTCCACCACGACCAGGGTGTCGCCCGTCACCTCGAAGCGGCGGGTGCCGCCGGCGAGCGCCTCGGCACCGCCGGCCGCGACCGGCGCCGGGTCGACCGCCGGGTCGAGCAGGTGCCGGACCCGCTGGACGAGCTGGTCGACCAGGCCGGCCTTCCAGCTGCCCCAGGCCGACGCGCCGGTGGCCAGCGAGTCGGCCTCGGTGAGGGCGGCGAGGAGGTCGAGGCGGCGGGTGGTGGCCACGGCGTGAGCCACCTGCTCGATCGTGCGGGGCTCGTCGAGGTCGCGACGGGTGGCCACGGTGGGCAGGAGGAGGTGGTGCTCGACCATGGCCACCAGGTCAGCCACGTCCTCGGGCGGGAAGCCCATGCGGGTGGTGATGGCCTGGGCCAGCACCATGCCGACCTCGGTGTGGTCGCCGGGGCGGCCCTTGCCGATGTCGTGGAGGAGGGCCCCGATGACGAGCAGGTCGGGCCGCTCGACCTGGCACTGCAGCCCGGCGGCGTTGGCCGCTGTCTCGAGCAGGTGCCGGTCGACGGTGAAGCGGTGGTAGGCGTTGCGCTGCGGGCGCGACCGCACCGGCTCCCACTCGGGCACCACCCGCACCCACAGGCCCCGCTGGTCGAGGGCCTCGATCACGGCCACCGCCGGCGGGCCGGTCCCGAGCAGGGCGGCCAGGAGGGCGCGGGCCTCTGCGGGCCACGGATCGGGCAGGGGCGGGGCCAGCTGGGCCAGCCGCTCGAGCGACCGCCGCTCGATGACGGTGTCCCGCCCGGCGGCGGCCGCCGCCGCCCGCAGAGGCAGGCAGGGGTCGTCGGCCGGGGCAGCGTCGGCCGACAGGACGACCTCGCCGTCGACCAGCACCAGCCCGGGGCCCAGGGGGTGGGGCCGGCCGCCCGCCCGTCCCACCGGGCCCTGCAGCGACGAGCGGATGCGGCGCCAGGCGTCGTCGCTCGTCCAGCTGATGGTGCGGGCGGCCGACGCCACCCGGGCCATGAGGGCGTCTGCATCGTCGGCGTCCCCGGCGCCGTGGGCCCGACCGGCCTCGCTGAGCGGGGAAAAGAGCGCCTTGGCCACGGTGTCCTGCTCCTGCATCAGCAGGACGTTGCCGGGGCGGCCGGTGATCCGCTGCAGCTCGACCCGGGCGTCGAGCAGGACGCCATAAGCCTCGGCCAGGCTGCCCCGGTCGTGGGGGAGGAGGATCTCGCGGGCCTGCTCTACCCAGTGCAGCGAGTGGACGTCGCGCATGCCGCCCCGCCCGTCCTTGAGGTCGGGCTCCAGCCGGAAGGCCACCTCACCCACCCGCGCGTGGCGCTCCTCCACCTTGGCGGCCAGCTCGGGCAGCCAGCGGCGGGCCAGGTCGTGCCACTGCTCGAGGGCCTTGGCGGCGAGCTCGGCGGTGAGCCTCGGGTCGCCGGCCAGGTGGCGGGCGCTGAGCAACGACGTGGCCGCCTCGAGGTCCTTGCCGGCGAGGGCCACCGCCTGGCGCACCGTCGACACCCCGTGGCCGAGCTGGACCCGCTGGTCCCAGACGGGGTACCAGACCGCCTCGGCCACCGCAGCGACGTCGAGGCCACGATCGTGGAGGAGCAGCACGTCGATGTCGCTGCGGGGGCACAGCTCCGACCGGCCGTACCCACCGACGGCCACCAGGGCCACGCCGTCCCCGGGGGGCTTCGCCGCCGCCAACAGCTCGACCAACCAGCCGTCGACCAGGGCCGTGTGGGCCCGGCACCAGGCGGCCCCGTGCAGCGCCTCGTCCGCGAGCAGCGGCGCCAGGTCCAGTCCCACCTCGGTCCAACTCTAGGGCCCGATAGCGGCCGGCTCGGCTCTAGGTTCTCGTCGGTGAGCTACCGGACCCTGGCTGACGCAGCGGTGGTGCTGCACTTCGGGTTCCTGGTCTTCCTCGTCCTCGGAGGGGTCGCCGCCCTGCGGTGGCGGCGGGCGCTGTGGCTGCACGTCGGGGCCGTCGCCTGGAGCCTCGGGATCCTGACGGTGGGCCAGACGTGCCCGCTCACCGCCGTCGAGCAGTGGGCCAACCGCCGGGCGGGGGGCCCGCCGTACGACGGCGGCTTCATCGACCGCTACGTCGAGGGTGTCGTCTATCCCGGCTCGCTGACCGGGCTGGTGCGAGCCCTGGTGGCGCTGGTCGTCCTCGGGTCGTGGGCGCTGGTGTGGCGGAGAGGCCGGACCGGTCGGCTAGAGGCCCGGGAGACGAGCACGGCGGCGGTTTGACGCCCTGGTCCGGGGACAGCCGTGCGCCGAGGGAGACCGTGGTGGGGCTTCGGTCCGTAGGCTGCCCAGGGCGGACGCTCGACCGGCGGCTCGGCGACTCTGGCGCCGATCAGCTCAGCGAGGCCGCCGCCGACACCAGGTCGTCGGCGTCGGGCCGGTCGTCGGGGCTGGCCGGGCGGAAGGTGATCCGGGCCACGCCGCCCACGGCCAGCGCGTCGCCGCCGAGCTGGCGGAGGTCCTCGACCGGCCGTTTGACCGTCTCGCCCCGGGCGGCGGCGGCGGCGTAGACGGCGCGGGTGCCGGGGGTGAAGACCTGGCCGGTGGCGGCCCGGCCCAGCCCCAGCCGCTGGTAGAGCAATCGCTCCTCGTCGCTGCAGAAGGGGCCCGGCCAGGCGAGGTGGCGGGCCAGGGCGGCGAGCGCCGCCGGAGGAGAGAAGCCGACGGCGACGAGGACGAAGCCGAGCTGGTCGAGGTCGGCTGCCCGCCCACGCACCCGCACCAGGTGCTCCTGGCAGGGCAGTCAGTGGCGGTGGCGGATGACGGTGAGCAGGGCCCGGGCGGGGCCGGCGCCGAGATCGAGGGGCTGGCCGGTGGTGGCGTCGGCCAGGACAATGCCCGCCAGGCTCACGGGCGTGGCGTCAGCGGGCACACGGCGACACTACGGTCCGGGCCGCATGCCTGATGCCGCCCCGATTGAACCGCTGCGATCTCCGCCCACGTCCGTGCGGGGGATGCTCGAGCTGCGGGCCGCCGAGCTGGGGCCCCAGCGGTTCCTGACGCTGCCCGACGCCACCCTCACCTACGCAGAGACCGACGAGCTGGCCAACCGGCTGGCGGCGGTGCTGGTCGGCCTCGGCTACGGCGCCGGCGATATCGTGATGGTCCGAGCCGTCAACGGGTGGGCCACGGTCGCCGCCTGGTTCGGCTGCTCCAAGATCGGCGCTGTCTACCTGCCGCTGAACGCCCTGCTCACCGGGGAGCCGCTGCGCCAGGTGATGGCCCACTCCCGCAGCCGGATCGTGCTGGTGCAGGCCGAGCTGGCCCGTGACGTCGAGGCGGTGCGTGGCGGCCTGCCCGACCTGGCCGACGTGGTGGTCGTCGGCGGCCCGGGCGGTGGCGCCCCCCGCCTCGACGACCTCCTGGAGGAGGCCAGCGCCGCGGCCCCCGCCCCCCTCCCCGAGGACCCGGGAGCACCCACCAAGCTCCTGTACACCTCGGGCACCACCGGGGTGCCCAAGGGCGCGGTGTGGAGCCGCAGCTGCGAGGCGCTGTGGGGCCGCTGCTACGGCGACGAGCTGATGCCGATCGAGCGGGGTGAGGCCATCTACACCTGCCTCCCGCTCTTCCACGTCACCTGCCAGGGGACGCTGCTGGCCACGCTGTGGCGGGGCGGCCGCCTGACCGTTGACTCGGGGTTCTCGCTGCTCTCCTTCTGGCCGCGCATCCGAAGGGCCGAAGCCGTGATGTTCACCTTCGTCGGCACCATCCTGTCGGCGCTGGCCCGACGGCCGCCCCACCCGTCCGACCTCGACAACCCGGTGCGGCAGATCCTGGGCGGCGCCGCCCCGACCGACCGTTGGCGCGACATCGAGGAGCGGTTCGGCGTCCTCATCATGGAGACCTGGGGCCAGACCGAGGTGGCGTCCTGCTACACCTGGCCGAGTCGGGGGCTGCCCCAGTCCGTGGGCACCGTGGGGGTGCCCAGCGCCCGGTGGGAGGCCCGCATCGCCGACGAGGCCGGCCGCCCCCTTGGGCCCGAGCAGCCCGGCGAGCTGTGGGTGATGCCCCTGGCCCCCCACGTCCTGTTCGACGGCTATCTCGGTGACGAAGGCCCCTCCGCCCCCACCCGTGAGTGCTTCACCGAGGACGGCTGGTACCGCACCGGCGACCTCATGGCCTGGACCGAGGACGGTGAGCTGTCCTTCGTCGGACGCCAGCGCGACGCCATCCGCCGGGCCGGCGAGATGATCGCACCGTCGTTCATCGAGGAGGCGGCGCTGACCCACCCCGGCGTGGTCGAGGCCGCAGCCATCGGGGTGCCCGCCGACGACGGAGTCGAGGAGGAGGTGCTCCTGTGCGTCGTGGCCGCCGAGGGCATCGAGCTCGACCTCGCCGAGGTGGCGTCTTTCCTGGGCGACGTCCTGCCCGCCTACCTGGTCCCCCGGTGGCTGCGATCCCACGACGAGCTGCCCAAGACCCCAGCCACCCGGGTCCGCAAGGTCGAGCTGCGCGCCCTCGGCAAGGCCGGGGCCTGGGACGCCCGTCGACGCCGCTGGGCCCCCTCCGGTGAAATCCCTGTAGACCCCCGGTGAACGGTAGGTTCCCGCCGTGGCCACACCCCGTGATCCCGAGGAGCTGCGCCAGGCCTTCGCCGAGACCGTCGCCGAGATCCTGGGCATCGAGCCCGGCGAGGTGCGGCCAGACAAGACGTGGGACGAGCTTGATGCCGACTCCCTCGCCCTCACCGAGATCTCGCTGATCCTCGATGACGCCTTCGGGATCCGTCTGCCCGATGTCGACCCGGCCGACATGCGGACGGTCGGCGACGCCCTGGCCCTGGTCGAGCGGGCGGTGGCCGACCGGGCCGCCTCCGCCGGGACCAAGCCGTCCTGAGCTTCGAGGCGTCGACGGCACGACGCCAGGTCATCCCGACCGGCCTCAGGCGACCGTGAGGTCCTCGACGCCGCTCACCCGGACCGGGCCTCCAGGAGCGACCTTCTTGGCCCTGCCCTGACGTCGCTCGAGCCAACGGGCGGCCGATGACAGCAGGAGGTTGACGATCAGGAAGACGGCGGCCACGAAAAGGAACGCCTGCAGCTTGTTCTTGAGGAACTCGCCGGCCAGCTCGCCCCGGCGCAGCAGCTCCTCGTAGAGCACGGCCACTCCCAGGCTGGTGTCCTTCAGGAGCACCACAAGCTGGCTGACCAGCGCAGGCACCATGCGCCGGATCGCCTGAGGCAGCACCACGGCGCGCATCGCCTGCCCGTCGGTCATGCCCACCGCCAGCGCCGCCTCGGACTGGCCCCGATCGAGCGACAGGATTCCGGCCCGGATGATCTCGGCCAGCACCGCCGAGTTGTACAGGGTGAGCCCCATGATGATCGAGGTGTAGTTGGCGATGTCGAGGCCGAAGTAGAAGAACAGCATCAGCACGACCAGGGGGACGCCCCGGAAGAACTGGAGCCACAGGGTGGCGGGCCATCGGACCGGCGCCCGCTTGGACAGGCGGGCCAGGGCCAGCACCATGCCGAGCGCCAGGGCGAGGACGAGACTGACGCCCGCCAGCTTCAAGGTGTTCTTCAGGCCACCCCAGAAGAAGCGGAGCGCCTCAGCGGTGAACAGGTCGCTCCACAGCTTGGCCTCGAGCTGCCCGTTGGACTGGAAGCGGCGGAAGGCGATGAACAGCACACCCGCGGCGGCGAGGCCGCCGATCACGGTGGCGACGGCGACCTTCACCTTCCCGCGGGGGCCGAGCGGGTCGGCGAACACCGCAACGGTCATCGCCGGATCGCCACCTTCCGCTCGATGGCCCCGATGGCGGCCGACGAGGGCAGGGCGAGGAGCAGGTAGGCCACCGCCGCTCCCAGGTAGAGCGGGATGGCCTCACCCGTGACGCTGGCCAGCTCCTTCACGACCCGGGTGAGCTCGACGACCGAGATGGTGAAGGCGATGGAGGTGTTCTTGATGAGGGCGACGAACAACGACCCGAGCGGGGCCACCACGGTGCGCAACGCCTGGGGAAGCACGATGGCCACGATGACCTGGGCGAAGGTGAGCCCGAGCGCCCGCGCCGCCTCGGCCTGACCGGGCGCCACGCTGTTGATCCCGCTGCGGATCGCCTCGGCCACAAAGGCGCTGGTGTAGCAGCCGAGGACGATCACCGCGGAGATGAAGGGCACGTAGCTGACGCCGATCTTGGTGAACCCGAAGAAGAACACGAAGAACAGGACGGTGAGGGGGACGTTGCGCAGCACCTCGGTCCACACCGCGCCCAGCCAGCGGAGCGGCGCTATGGGGCTGACCCGCATGGCCGCCACCAGCGTGCCCACGAGAAGGGCGACGAGGTAGGAGGCGAGGGTGAGGGCCGCCGTGGTGCGGAGGCCCTCACCGAAGGCACCGAGGTTGTCGAGGAGGACCCCCACCGACGGCGGCGCCTAGTACCGGTCGAGCGGCGGCGGCGCGGGGGTCGGGATCTCCGTGGCCTTGCCCACCTCCGTCTCGAAGATCTTGGCCCAGGTCCCGTCGGTGTAGGCCTTCTCGAGGGTGTCGTTCACGAAGGTCCGGAAGGCGAGGTCGTCCTTCTTCACGCCGATGCCGTAGGGCTCGACGGTGAAGGTCTCACCGACCAGCTTGAACAGGCCGGGGTTGTCCTTGATGAAGCCGAGCAGGATGACGTTGTCGGTGCTGACCGCCTCGACCCGACCGTCCTTCAGGGCCTCGACGCACTTGGAGTAGGTGTCGAACAGGATCGACAGGTCGGCGGCGGGTGCCCGGGTCTGGAGGGTCTTGAGCGGGGTCGAGCCCAGCACGGTGCAGACCTTCTTGCCGGAGAGGCTGTCGAGCCCGGTGATGGCGGTGTTGTCCTTCTTCACCAGGATCGACTGGCCGGCCACGTAGTAGGGGCCGGCGAAGCCGACCTTCTCCTTGCGGGTGTCGTTGATGGTGTAGGTGGCGGCGACGAGGTCGACCTTGCCGTCGATGATCGACTGCTCGCGCACCGACGACGGCGTCTCGACGAACTCGGTCTTGCCGCTGAGGTTGCTGCCGAAGATGGCCGTGGCCACCAGCTTGGCGATCTCGACGTCGAAGCCCTCAGGCTGGCCCGACAGGGCCTTCAGGCCGAAGAGCGGCTGGTCGAACTTGGTGCCGATGACGATCTTGCCCCTCTTCTGGATGGCATCCATCGTCGATCCGGCCGGGAAGGTGGCCGCGGTGGCGGTGCCGGCGGTCGTGCCGCTGCCGCCTCCGGTCGAGGTGTCGTCGCTGCCACAAGCGGCCAGCACCAGCCCCGTTGCGAGTAGGACGAAAAGCAGCTTCTTGCGCATGGTTCTCCTCATGTGATGGTTGGCAGTTTGGTCAATGGCTCAGGATCTTGGAGAGGAAGCTCTGGGCCCGCTCGGTGCGGGGGTTGGAGAAGAACTCCTCGGGCGGTGCCGATTCGACGATCTGGCCGTCCTCGAGGAACACGACGCGTTGGGCCGCCTTGCGGGCGAAGCCCATCTCGTGGGTCACCACGACCATCGTGGTGCCGTCATGGGCCAGGCCCACCATGACGTCGAGCACCTCGCTGATCATCTCGGGGTCCAGGGCCGAGGTGGGTTCGTCGAACAGCATGATCTTGGGTTCCATGGCCAGGGCCCGGGCGATAGCCGCCCTCTGCTGCTGGCCGCCGGAGAGCTCGGCCGGGTACCTGCCGGCCTTGTCGGCGATGCCGACCCGGTCGAGCAGGGCCTGCGCCCGCTTGGTGGCCTCGCCCTTGGACAGGTTGCGCACCTTGGTGGGGCCGAGGGTGCAGTTCTCCAAGATGGTCTTGTGGGCGAAGAGGTTGAAGGACTGGAAGACCATGCCCACGTCGGCCCGGTGCCGGGCCAGCGCCTTGCCCTCACGTGGCAGGGGCAGCCCGTCGATCAGGACCCGTCCACCGTCGATCGGCTGCAGCCCGTTGATGCAGCGGATCAACGTGGACTTGCCCGAGCCGGAGGGCCCGAGGAGGACGACGACCTCACCCGAGTTGATCTCCAGGTCGATGCCGTGCAGCACCCTGACGGGGCCGAACGACGACGTGACGGCTTGAAGCTCGACCAGCGGCTCGTGCGTCCGTCCGGCGCCTCCGTTCCCGGCTCTCGGGTCGGCGCGGTCGTCCGCTGGTTGCGGGGGCGGCTCGCCGGCCTTCCCGGAGGTCACGCCTTCGTCGACCACGACCCCGGCTTCGTCATGGACGCACGGTATCCCCACCGCCGGGCCGGCTGGCGGCCGAAACGATTCGGTTTGGCCCAAGGCGGCCGAATCTCCTCAGGGTGGGTCTAGCCGAGTGCCCGTCGGTACCGTGGCTCCGTGGCATCCCGCACGCCCTGGGTCCCGCCGACGCCCACCTCGGCCGAGGCCGCTCTCGGTCTGGCCGCGGGCATCGCCGGCCGGGCGGCGGCACCTCTGGCGCAGACTGCGGTGCGCGAGGGTATGGCCCATCTGTTCCGGGGGACGGCGCCCGTGGTGGCCGAACCGGCGCCGGTGGCTACCGGCGAGACCGGCTGGTTCGGCCCGACCAGCACGACGTGGCGGGTGCACGGCGACTCGTCGATGTTCGTCGGCGGCATCGCCGCCCTGATGCTGCAGGCCCTCCACCCGCGGGCCATGGCCGGGGTGGCCGACCACAGCGACTTCCGGACGGATCCCCTTGGCCGCCTGCGCCGCACCGCCGCGTTCATGGGGGCCACCGTCTACGGCACGTCCGGGGAGGCCGAGCGGGCCTGCGCCCTGGTGCGCCGGGTGCACAGGCGGGTGACGGGGACCGCCCCCGACGGCCGGCCCTACGCCGCCGACGATCCGGAGCTCCTGGATTGGGTGCACGTGGCGGAGTTCGCCACGTTCGCTGCCGCCCACCGCCGCTTCGGTGCCGACCCGATGACCGCCGACGAGCTGGACTGCTACATCGGCGAGGTGGCCAGGGTCGCCGTGGCGCTCGGGGACCCGGCGCCGCCCCGCTCGTGGGCCGACCTCGACGACGCCCTCGACCGGTACCGCCCCCGGCTGGCCGTGGGCGAGCAGGCCCGCAGGGCCTGGTCCTTCCTCGAGGAGGTGCGCCTGGCTCCGGCGGTGGTCCCCGCCTACCGGATGCTCTTCGCCGGCGCCGTGGCCTGCCTGCCCCCCTGGGCCCGCCGGCTCTGGGGCGTCTCGTCCCCCTCGCCCGTCGAGGTTGCCGCCTGCCGGGTCCTGGTACGGGGCCTCGGAGCTCTGATGGGCGAGCCCCCCCGGCTCCACGCCGCCCGTGGGCGCGCCCTGCCTCCGGCCGCCTGAATCGCCCTGATCTGGGAGGGCGCTCCGACGCCTGAGGGCCCGAAGGTCGTCAGCTGCACGGACCTGCCGGTTACGGCAACACCTTCGGCCGGTGCAGCGGCGACGTCACGCCTCCTGACCGCAAGGTTCGGGCTGAGCGGCGGTGATCTCGGCGGGCTCCGCCGGTCACACGGACCGACCGCCCGCCGGCGGTCTCCGCAGAGGAGCTCCAGGACCCGGCCCCGCCTCCGCTGCCGCCGCCCGACGCCTCTGAGGAGCTGTTGGGCCATTCCCGGTGCCCGGCCTCCTCAGAGTCATGGGCCGCCCCGGAAGCGACCCCCCCAGTACCTCAGAGGAGATGACACCCCGGATGTGGCCTCCACGCTCCTCAGAGGGAGCAGTTCTTCGGCGGTGCGGGCTCTCGGATGTGGTCAGCGGCCGGCGTGGGCGGTCAGGAGGTGGGCGACGGCGCCGGTCAGGGCGGTGGCGTAGGGGACGTGGAGGTACTCGTTCGGGCCGTGGGCGTTGGTGCCGGGGCCGAGCACGCCGGTCACCACGAACTGGGCGGCGGGGAAGCGCTCGCCGAGCATGCCCATGAAGGGGATGGAGCCGCCCTCGCCGATGGTGCGGGCCGGCTGGCCCCACGCCGCCCGGGATGCCTCCTCGAGCGCCCGTTCGAGCCAGGGGGCGAAGGCTGGCGCGGCCCATCCCGCGGCGGCGTGGTCACGCTCGATGGTGACCTGCGCCCCCTGGGGCGGGTCGGCGGTGAGGGCCCGCTCGATGGCGTCGGTGGCGATCTCGGGGTCGACGGTGGGGGGGAGGCGGAAGGACAGGCCGAGGGTGGTGGCCGGGCGCAGCACGTTGCCGGCCTGGCCGGTGGGGGGCAGCCCGTCGGCGCCGATGTAGGCCAGCGCCGGCCGCCAGGTGCGGGCCAGCAGCTGGGCGGCCGGGTCGCCGGCGTGGGAGGCGACCACGCCGGGCACGAACGGGAACGTGGCCCCCGCGTTGCCGAGCTCGGTGGCGGTGGCCGTCAACTCGGCGACCCGGTCGGCGGGTATCTCGGCGTGGAGCTCGGGCAGGAGCACGGCCCCGGTCCGGGCGTCCTCGACCCGGTCGAGCAGCTGGCGCAGCAGGCGGAACGACGACGGCACCATGCCCCCCGCAGCGCCGGAGTGCACGCCCTCGGTCAGGACCCGCACGCTGACGGTGACCCCGGCCAGGCCCCGCAGCGAGGTGGTGGCCCACAACCGGTCGAAGGTGGCGCAGCCCGAGTCGAGGCACACCACCAGGGACGGCGAGCCGAGCCGGGGGGCCAGAGCCTCGACGTGGGCGGGGAGGTCGGGGCTGCCCGACTCCTCGCTGGCCTCGACCAGCAGGACGCAGCGGGCGTGGCTTCCCCCCTCGGCCCGGACGGCCTCGATGGCGGCCAGCGAGGCGAAGGCGGCGTACCCGTCGTCGGCCCCGCCCCGGCCGTAGAGCCGCTCGGCCCGGCGCACCGGGGTCCAGGGGCCGAGCCCGTCGAGCCAGCCGGTCATGGGCGGCTGCTTGTCGAGGTGCCCGTAGAGCAGCACGGTGTCGTCGGCGGCCCCGCCACCACGGGCCGGCACATCGACGACGATCACCGGGGTGCGGCCGTCGAGCTCGTGGACCTCGACGGTGAGGCCGTCGATGGGGCGGGCAACGCACCAGGCCCGCACCAGCTCGACGGCGTCGGCCATGTGGCCCTTGGCCGCCCAGTCCGGCTCGAAGGCCGGGCTGAGGTTGGGGATGGCGATGTAATCGGTGAGCGTCGGGAGGATGTCGTCCTCCCACAGCCGGGCGGCGGTCTCGGCGAAGGGCACCGCTAGGACGTCCGCGCCTGCTGGCCCCAGGTCTTGATGACGGGCTGCTCTCGCTCCCACGACAGCTCGGACAGGGTCCCGCTGGCCAGATGGAACAGCCGGCCGGCCCGAGGCTCGAGGTCGATCCAGCGGGCGGCCAGGATGCGCAGGCAGTGGCCGTGGCCAGAGACCAGCACGTCGCCGCCGGCCGCCCGGCTCCGGGCGATCACCCGGTCGACCCGCTCGCCCACCTGGGCCGCCGTCTCGCCCCCGGGGATCTCACCGTGGAAGACGGTCCACTCGCGCTCGTCCTCGCGCATCTCGGCGGTGGTGCGACCCTCCACCGTTCCGTAGTGCCACTCGAGCAGGTCGGGCTCGGTCTGGATGTCGGTGAGCCCGGCCAGCTCGGCGCTGCGCCACGCCCGGGCCAGGGGGCTGGACAGCACCAGGGCGAACGACCGCCCGGCCAGGAGCGGAGCCAGCCCCCGGGCCTCCTCCTCACCTTGCTCGATGAGCGGGATGTCGGTCAGCCCCGTGTGCTGCCCGGACTCGCTCCACTCGGTGGCTCCATGGCGGAGGAGGAACAGCGAAGGTCGCTCGTCAGGCACGCCCGCCAGCCTATTGAGCGCGGCGCGATGCGCCTCAGCCGGCGGGAGTGCACGGGTCGTCGGGCCAGGGGTGCTTCGGGTAGCGGCCGGCCATGGCCTTGCGGACGTCGCTCCAGCTGCCGGCCCAGAAGCCGGGGAGGTCGCTCGTCACCTGCACCGGGCGGTCGGCCGGGGACAGGAGGTGGAGGACCACCGCAACTCCGGCGACGGTCGGGTGCTCGGTGACGCCGAACAGCTGCTGGACCCGTACAGCCACCGACGGCGGGTCGGTGCCGTAGTCGACCGCCACCGCCCGGCCCGAGGGCAGGGCCAGGGCCCTGGGGGCCAGGCGGTCGAGGCAGGCGGCCTGCTGCCAGTCGAGTCGCCCCCGCAGCACGGCTGTCAGGTCGATGGCCTCCAGGTCGGCCCGCCCGGTGGCGCCGGCGAGGAGCGGGACGAGCCAAGCGTCCAGGTCGGCCAGGAGCGCCCGGTCAGAGACGTCCGGCCAACCCTCTCCGGCCAGGTGGCGGTGGAGGAAGGCGAGGCGGGCCTGGAGCGAGCGGGTGCCCGGGGCCCATCTCAGGGCGACGAGGCGGCCGGCCTTCACCCGCTGGACGAGCGCCGCGGTGGTGGCGGGGCCGGCGGTCGGACGCCGGTCGTGGCTGCCGAGGTCGAGGGCGCCCAGGCGTCGGGTGACCCGGGCCACCAGGTCGTCCCGGGTCCGGTCCCAGGTGAGGGTGGTGGCCTCGGTGACCTCGCCCAGCGGCAGGTCGTCCGGCTCGAGTGCGGCGGCGACCCGGATGCGGCCCTCGGCCTTGGTGCCGGCATCCAGCTGGGCGGCCACCAGGAAGGTCTCAGCCGCCAGCGGGTCCTTGGCCGGCACCCAGGCGCCGGCACCGCCCCGCAGCCGGAAGCGGCCAGCGCCGCGCGCCTGGCCCACCCGCTCGGGGTAGGCCAGGGCCAGGACGGCCCCCGAGACCTGGGGGTCGATGCGGTCCTCCTCGACCCGGGCCCGGCGGGCCAGGTCACGGGCCCGGTCGCGGGCGGCCCGCACGGCCCGGCCATCGGCCAGGGGGTGGCGGGCGCCGGGGTCGACGAGCAGGGCGACCCGCTCGGCCACGTCGACGGGGAGGTCGTTCGGGTGGCCCCGCAGCACGTCGCGCTCCTCGAGCAGGGCGGCCAGCACGCACGCCTCGTAGCCCCGGCCCCGGTCGGCGGCCACCGCCACCATGCGGGCCAGCCGGGGATGGAGGGGAAGCTCGGCCATGCGCCGGCCCAGGTCGGTGGGCCGCCCCTCGCCGTCCAGCGCGCCCAGCAGCACCAGCAGCTGGCGCCCCTCCTCGACCGGGCGGGCCGGCGGAGCGTCCAGCCACCGCAGCGATCCCCCGGTGACGTCGCCCCAGGTGGCCAGCTCGAGCACCAGCGGGGCCAGGTCGACCTGGGAGATCTCCGGGGCGGCGAACGGCCGGCGGGCGGCGTGGTCGACCTTCGACCACAGTCGGTAGGCCACGCCGGGCTCGGTGCGGCCCGCCCGCCCGGCCCGCTGCTCGGCCGACGCCTTGGAGATGGCCACGGTGGTCAGGGCGGTCATGCCGGTGCGGGGGTCGTACCGGGGCACCCGGGCCTGCCCGCCGTCGACCACCACCCGCACCCCTTCGACGGTGAGGCTCGTCTCGGCGATGTCGGTGGCCAGCACCACCTTGCGCCGGCCGGGCGGCGACGGCTGGAGGGCGGCGTCCTGGTCGGCATTGGCCATGGCCCCGTAGAGCGGCCGGAGGTCGATGTGGTCGGGGAGGTGGCCGAGCATGCCCTCGACCCGGCGGATCTCGCCGGCCCCGGGCAGGAAGACGAGCAGGTCGCCGAAGGCCTCGTCGCGCAGGGCCTGCTCGACGGCGGAGGCCACCGCCGGCTCCAGCCGCTCCCGCGCCTTTGCCACCCGGGCGCTGGGCGGCCGGGGCAGCCACCGCACCTCGACCGGGTGGGCCCGCCCCTCGCTGGCCACGATCGGCGCCGGGCCCCCGCCCGCGCCCAGAAGCGCCGCCACCCGCTGGCCGTCCAGCGTGGCCGACATCACCAGCAGGCGCAGCTCCGGCCGGATGGAGCCCCGCACGTCGAGGGCCAGCGCCAGGCCCAGATCTCCCTGCAGGTTGCGCTCGTGGTGCTCGTCGAACACGACCAGCCCGGTGCCTGGCAGCTCCGGGTCGTGCTGGAGGCGGCGGGTGAGCACGCCTTCGGTGACCACCTCGACCCGAGTGCCCCGCGACACCCGCCGCTCGTCCCGGGTGGTGAAGCCGACGGTGCCGCCCACCTCCTCGCCGAGCAGCGAGGCCATGCGCCGGGCTGCGGCCCGCGTCGCCAGGCGCCGGGGCTCCAGCACCACGATCCGCCCGCCCGCCAGCCACGGCTCGTCCAGCAGTCGGAGCGGCACCACCGTGGTCTTGCCCGCCCCCGGCGGCGCCTGCAGCACGGCCAGCCCGGCCCCGGCCAGCGCCTCGCGCAGGGCGGGGACCGTGGCCTCGACGGGCAGACCGGTGTCGGGCGGGACCACCGGGCCAGCCTGGCAGCCCCCGCACCCCCCGCAGGAGTGCCCACTTCTGGCCCCTATGGGGACCGGAAGTGGGCACTCTCGAACGGGTCGGGGTAGCCCCGGCGCCCGTCCTAGGGTCGACGGATGACAGCAGAGATGGAGCATCGTCGGCTGGGCCGGTCCGGGTTGAAGGTGAGCGTGCTCTCCTTCGGGTCGTGGGTCACCTTCGGGCCTCAGCTCGAGGGTGGCGGCGCCGCCGAGTGCATGCAGGCGGCCTACGACGGCGGCATCACCTTCTTCGACAACGCCGAGGTGTACGCCGGCGGCGAGTCGGAGCGGATCATGGGCAAGGCCATTCGCGAGCTGGGCTGGCCCCGGCACACCTACACCGTCTCGACCAAGCTGTTCTGGGGCATCGAGGACGGCCCGAACAGCAGGAACACCCTCAACCGCAAGTACCTGCTCCACGCCATCGACGGGTCGCTGGAACGTTTCGGGCTCGACTTCGTCGACCTCCTCTACTGCCACCGGCCCGACCCCGAGACTCCGATCGAGGAGACGGTGTGGGCCATGAGCGACATCGTCGACCGGGGCGCCGCTCTCTACTGGGGCACCTCGGAGTGGAGTGCGGACGAGATCCGGGCCGCCTGTGCGATCGCCGAGCGCCACCACCTGCGCAAGCCGGTGGTCGAGCAGCCCCAGTACAACCTGTTCGAGCGGCACAAGGTCGAGGCGGAGTACCAGCGCCTCTACGAGGACGAGGGCATCGGCCTCACCACCTGGAGCCCGCTGGCCAGCGGCCTGCTCACCGGGAAGTACCTCGACGGCGTGCCCGAGGGCAGCCGGGGGGCGCTTCCCGGCTACGAGTGGCTGCAGCGCATGCTGGTCGACGAGGGCGCCAACGCCAAGGTGCGCCGGCTCAAGGCGGTCAGCGACGAGCTGGGCTGCACGCTGGCCCAGATGTCGATCGCCTGGTGCGCCACCAACCCGCACGTCTCCAGCGTCATCACCGGCGCCAGCCGCGTCGCCCAGGTGCAGGAGAACCTCAAGGCCGCCCAAGTCATCCCCCTCCTCACCCCCGACGTGCTGGCCCGCATCGAGGAGATCACCGCCGGCTGACCCCTACCTGGCGAGCCCCCGGGAGCAGGTGTCGCTGGCTGCACCACCACTCCCGGCAGAAGAGGTGGGGGCCTGGTAGAGCCGGGTCAGCTCGAGGGCGAGGGTCCCGAGCTCCTGGCGCACCTCGGGGGGACCGACCACCTCGAGGTAGGCGCCGAAGGCGCCGGTGCCGCCGGCGGTCGACGACGCCTGGACGGAGGCCTGGCAGGAGACGGCCCACGCCGTGCAGTCCGCCTGGTCGGACCCGGCCGTCCTCGACCGCATCGTCGAGCTGCCCTGGTCGCAGGTGTCGGGCGGCGAGACCCTCGGCGGCTACGTCAGCGAGCTGACGGTGCACACCTGGGACCTGGCCGTGGCCACCGGCCAGCACCCGTCCTTCGACGACGAGGTGGTGGCCGTCGGGTTCGCCGCCATCCGCAAGATCCTGCCCGACTGCGACCGGGCGGCGCGCCGGGCTGCTGGGCTTCCTGGCCAAGGAGCTGGGCGGGCGTCAATCCAGCTCGCGACGGCCTTCCAGGGCTCGGCCGAGGGTGAGCTCGTCGGCGTACTCCAGGTCGCCGCCGACGGGCAGGCCGCTGGCCAGGCGGGTCACCTTCAGGCCCAGGGGCTTCAGCTGGCGGGACAGGTACATGGCCGTGGCCTCGCCCTCGAGGTTGGGGTTGGTGGCCAGGATCACCTCGTCGATGCCCTCGACCCCCAGGCGGGCGTACAGCTCCTTCACCCGCAGCTGGTCGGGGCCGATGCCCTCGAGGGGGTTGATGGCGCCGCCGAGCACGTGGTAGCGGCCCCGGTACTCGCCGGTCCGCTCGACGGCGACGATGTCACGCGGGTCCTCGACCACGCACACCAGGCTCGGGTCACGGCGGGGATCGGCGCAGAAGCCGCACTCCTCGTCCTCGGTGACGTTGAAGCAGCGCCGGCAGAAGCGGATCCGCTCCTTCACTGTGGTGATGGCCGTGGCCAGCCGGCCGGCGTCGTCGGCCGACACCTTCAGCAGGTGGAAGGCGATGCGCTGGGCTGACTTCGGCCCGATCCCCGGCAGCCGACCCAGCTCGTCGATCAGGTCCTGGACCGGGGCGGCGTAGACGCCCGTCACTACGAGCCGGGCAGCATGCCGCCCAGGCCGCCGAGATCGCCCAGGTCGCCGAGGGCGTCGACCTGGACCTGGTTGGCCTGGGTGACCACGTCGCGCAGGGCGGCCAGGACGAGGTCCTCGAGCAGCTCGACGTCGTCGGGGTCGACGGCGTCGGGGCGCAGGTGCACGGCCCGGAACTCCAGGCCGGCGGTGGCCTCGATGCGCACGGCGCCACCGCCCGACACCCCCTCGACCAGCGTCTCGGCCGCCTGGGCCTGGGCGTTGGCCAGCTCGGCCTGCATGTCCTGGGCGGCCTGGAGCAGGTTGGAGATGTCGCCTCCGCCGAGCAGGGCGGCCATGGGATCAGCCATCGGGTCGGCCGAGCCGAAGGGCGCCGGCCCTCCGCCGGACACCACGTCGGGCACTATCGGGGTCTGGTCGTGGGGCTCGGTCATCTAGAGAACCTCTTCTGCGCCGGGGAACGCCTGCAGCAGGCGCTCGGTGGGATCGGATGTGGCCGGTGGGGCGTCGACGAGCTGGGACAGGTCGACGTGCTCGTCGTCGGTGGAGGCGGTGGCGCTGGAGGCGGCGGGAGCACGGGTCGGGCCGGTGTCGACGGTGACCCGCAGCGGGACCGGGCGACCGAAGCGGGCGGCGAGCGCGGCCTCGGCGTCGCCGCGCCTGGCCTCGCAGTCGGCCTGGAGGTAGGGGTTGTCGACGGCCACGACGACGGCCGAGTCGACGGCCACCACCCGGGCCGTGGCGAAGCGGGAGCGCACGGCGGGCTTCATATCGGCGAGCACGGCCTCCCACACCGCGGCCACCTCGCCAGCCGAGGGGAGCAGCGCCGCCGCCACGCCGGCCGAGACCTGGTCGGCCGCTCCCGCCGGGACGCGGGACGGGTTGTGCGCGTGTGGCGAGGCCGCAGGCGGCGGCGCTGGGGCCGGCGCCGGCGGAGGGGGGACCGGCCGGCTGGGCGTCCTGCCCACGCTGCCCTTGAGCGCCCCGAGGGTGCGGCGCACGCTGGCCGGCCCCGCAGCGTCGGCCTCGGGTGCGGGGGTGGGAGCCGGTGGCGCCGAGGCGGTCGCCGACCGAGCCGGGCGGGGCGCGGGCGCCGGGTTCGGGGCCGGATTCGGGCCGCCGGTGACCGCCGGGGCCGGACCAGGGTCGGCCCGCTCGAGCCGCTCGAGCCGCTCGATCAGGGCGGCCGGCGAGGTGTCGAGGTCGGCCCGGGCCACCCGCACCAGCGCCACTTCGAGGGTGACCCGGGGGTCGACCGACTCGCGCAGGTCGACCAGCGCCTCGCCCACCACCTCGATGGCCCGGGTGGCGCCGCCCGGGCCCAGCCGCTTGGCCTGGTCGGCGATGCGCTCCCGCTCCTCGGCCAGGCAGTCGACCAGGTCGGGGGCCAGCGAGGACAGGAAGCACAGGCGGAGCCGTTCGACCAGCTCGGCCCCGAGACGGCGGGGGTCGCGCCCGGCCCGCATGGCGGCGGCCACGGCCACGAGCACGGCGCCGGCATCGCGGGCGATGAGCGCCTCGACCAGGTCGTCGACCACCGGCTCTTCGTCGCGCAGGCCGCCGGCCGAGGCGACCTGCTCGAGCACGCTGAGGGTGTCGCGGGCCGAGCCTCGCCCGTCGCGCACCACCGTGGCCAGGGCCCGCTCGTCCAGATCGATCCCCGCCGAGCCGACCACGTCGTGCACCAGCCCGGCCAGGAGGTCGACGTCGAGCAGCCGGAACTCGAAGTGCTGGGTGCGGCTGCGCACCGGGATCGCCACCTTGTCGGGGTCGGTGGTGGCCAGCACGAACACCACGTGCTCCGGCGGCTCCTCCAGCGTCTTGAGCAGGGCCGTGCCCGCCTCGGAGGTGAGCTGGTGGACCTCGTCGAAGATGTAGACCTTCTTCTCACCCGGAGAGCCGATGACGGTGCCGGCGATGATCTCGCGCACCCGGTCGATGCCCCGGTTGCTGGCGGCGTCGAGCTCGACCACGTTCATGCTCCCGCCCTCGCGGATGGCCACGCACGAGGGGCACCGGTCGCAGCAGTCGCCGTCGGCCGCCCGGCCGGTGCAGTTGAGGGCCTTGGCCAGGATGCGGGCCGTGGTGGTCTTGCCCGTGCCCCGCGGCCCGCTGAACAGGTAGGCGTGGGACTCCCGCCCGTCGCGCACGGCGTTGCGCAGCGCCGACACCACGAAGTCCTGGCCGCGGACCTCAGCGAAGCGCTGCGGCCGGAACCGGCGGTAAAGCGACGTCGGCTCGGCCATGCGGGTGGCCAGCCTACGGGGCCACCGAAGCCCGCCGTGGTGTGTACGATCCACCCCCAGGAATCGCTTCGTCGCTTGCGTGCGGTGGCTGGGTCCTGCGCAAGGCGGCACCGTGAACCGGGTCAGGGCGGGAACGCAGCAGCCCTCAGCGGATCGCCGCTTGTGCCGCAGACAGCCTGGCCACCGCACGGAGGCGACGAAGCGAGCCCGGAGGGTTGCGAGAGCGGCCGAATCGGCACGCCTGGAA
>JBBSKY010000012.1:0-53711 GCA_038255915.1 Acidimicrobiales bacterium
GCGCTGACGGCCGACCGCTCCCCGGCCTCGGCCAGCTTGCCGGCCTCGTAGTCGCGGACGGCGTCCAGGATCCGGTAGCGGGTCTGGTGGTGCTGGCGGTCGGTGAACACCAGGGACTTGCGCACCAGCGCGCCGAGGAGCTCCATGACGTCGTCCCGCTCCACCTCCCCGCCCGAGCACACCGCTTCGACGGCGTCGAGGGTGCAGCCGCCGGCGAACACCGAGAGGCGGCGCAGGAGGGCGGCCTCGGCGTCGGACAGCAGGTTGTGGCTCCAGTCGAGGGTGGCCAGCAGGCTGGAGTGGAACGACGGCGCGGCGCGGGCCGGGCTGCGCAGGAGCCGGAAGCGCTGTTCGAGCTGGCCGACGATCTCCGGCAGCGAGAGCAGCTCGAGGCGGGCCGCCGCCAGCTCGATGGCCAGGGGGATGCCCTCGAGGCGACGGCAGATCTCGCCGACCAGCGGTGCGGTCTCCTCGTCCAGCGCCCATCCGGCCTGGGTGCTGGCGCCCCGCTCGGCGAAGAGGCGGACGGCATCGTGGGCCACGAGGGACGCGTAGGCCTCGGAGGCGGCCGGGGGCACCTCGAGCGGGTCGATCCGTCGGACGCACTCACCGTCCACCCCGAGCGGCTCCCTACTGGTCACGAGCATGACCAGGCCCGGGCAGGCCTCCAGGAGCCGACGGGCCAGGCGCCCACAGCCGTCGATCAGGTGCTCGCAGTTGTCGAGCACCAGCAGCAGCCGGGTGCCAGCCAGCTCGGCGACCAGGGTGTCGACCAGGTCGACGCCCGGCCGCTCCCGGATGGACAGGACCGAGGCCAGGGTCTGGGCGATCAGGGCCGTCTCGCTGACCGGGGCCAGCTCGACCAGCCAGGTCCCCTCGAGCTGGCTCGGAAGGGCTTCGGCGGCGACGGCCAGGGCGAGCCTGGTCTTGCCCACGCCGGGCGAGCCGACAAGGGTGACCAGTCGTTCACCGCGCAGGAGGCCGCCGATCTCGGCCACCTCGACCCGTCGGCCGACGAAGCTGCTGAGCCGGGCCGGCACGTTGTGGAGCGCCGCCTTCGGGCCACGCCCCTCCTCACGGCCGGGGTCGTCCGCCGGTTCGACGGGGGCCCAGTCGAGCTCGGGATCCTGGGCCAGGACGGCGGCCTCCAGCGCCCGCAGCGTCGGGGTCGGTTCGAGGCCCAGCTCCTCGCTGAGGTGGCCGCGGAGCAGCTGGTAGGCCCGCAGCGCCTCGGCCTGGTTGCCGCTGCGGTAGAGGGCCAGGACCCGCAGCGCCCACAGCCGTTCCCGCAGCGGGTGGTCGGAGGCGAGGGCCTCGAGGTCGGGCAGCGCTTCCCGGTGGCGCCCGAGGCGCAGCTCACCCTCGAGCCGTTCCTCGGTGATGACGATCCGGAGCTCGTCGAGGCGGTTGGCCTCAGCCAGGGCGAAGGGTTCCGAGGCGAACTCGCCGAGGCTCGGCCCGAGCCACAGGGCACCGGCCCGGGTCAGGTCCTCGACGGCCGAGGCGGGACGGCCCGCGGTCATCTCCTGGCGGGCCCGAGCCAGGAGGGACTCGGCCTCGCTGGCATCGAGGCATCCCGGGGCCACCCGCAGCTGGTAGCCCCGGGGGCGGGTCTCGACCACGACGTCGGTCTGGCCCTCGAGGACCCGGCGGAGGCGGGAGACGTAGGAGCGCAACGTGGGGAGCGCCGACGGCGGGGGCTGGTCCCGCCAGATGGCGTCGACCAGGGCGTCCTCGGCCACCACCCGGCCGACGTGCACGGCGAGCGCGGCCAGCAGCGCCCGCTCCTTCGGACCCCCCAGGCGCACCGGTTGCCCGTCGCGGCCGAGGATCTCGACGCTGCCCAACACGCGCAGCAGCACGGCATCAGCCTAGCGACGGCCCCTGTCCCGAAGCCGGGTCGCTACGCCGGTTCGGTACCTGAGATCACCGCCAGCCCCTCCGGGGTGAGGTGGAAGCGCTCCATGCCATCGCTGCCACCTGGGGGGCTGACGGGGCCGCTCAGGCCACCGGCGGCGAGGTGCTCGAGGAGGTGGCGGGCGCCGGCGGCCAGAGGCTCGCCGTCGCGGGCCACCAGGTGCCACTCGCGGTGGAGGGGCAGGGGGCCGAAGCGCCACTCCTCGATGGACTGGGCCTCCAGCTCGGCGGCCACCGAGTCGGCCGAGATGAGCGTGATCCCGAGGCCGATCTGGACGCTCTCGCGGATGGCGCCGTTCGAGCCCAGGGTCAGGGTCGAGGGCGTCAGGCCCAGGTCGGCGAAGACCTCCTCGGTGGTGGACCGGGTGCCCGATCCCAGCTCGCGCACCAGCCAGGTGGCCTTGGCCAGATCGTGCCGGCTCACCTCGCGCCAGCTCCCGATGGTGCCCGCTCCGCTCCGCTCAGAGGGGCCGCCCGAGCCCGGGCCGGGGGCGGCGGGGGCGGCGGCGGCGGCGACGATCAGGCGGTGGGGACGGATGGCGAGGGACACCAGATCGAGGCCGGCGGGTGGGCGCCCGCCGAGGGCCAGGTCCACATCGCGGTGCACGAGCAGGTCCCACACCCGCTCACGGTTGCCGACCTCGATGCTGATCTCGGTGTCCGGGAACTGGGCGCGGAACGAGCGCAGCGTGAGGGGCAGGATGCGCTCGCCGGCTGTTGTGACCGCCGCCACCCGCAGCCGGTTGCGCTCGGCCCCGGCCCTGCCGGCCGCCGCCTCTTTGGCCTCCTCGAGCAGGGCCAGGGAGCGGCGGACGTAGCCGGCGAACTCCTGGCCGGCGGCGGTGATGCGCAGGCCCCGGCCCTCCCGGGCCACCAGGGCCACACCCACCTCCCGTTGCAGAGCGGCCAGCGCCGAGGACACCGCCGGCTGGGTGACCACCAGCTGCTCGGCCGCAGCCCGCACCGAGCCGGTGGCGGCGACAGCCAGAAACGTCCGCAGCTGCCCCAGCGTCACATCACCTGTTCGTACTGCTTCCCCTCAGCAATGTCAACAGAAGGTGAGGGATCCGGGGAAGCGCTGCCGAAAGCCACCCTGCCAGTTGCAGGGTGGCTTTCGGTTGCTCGTGTCGGCAGATGGGAAAAACGCCTGGGGAAGATCAGGTCAGCTCAGGACTCGCAGGATTGGCGCAGCTCGGCTGAGCAGGCGTCGACTCCCGCGCCACCGTTGGCCGTGTCAGCGCCAGCGCCGCCGACCAGGGTGTCGTTCCCAGCGTCACCATCGAGCGTGTCCTTCCCGGCCCCACCGGAGATCGAGTCGTTGCCGATCCCACCGTAGAACGTGTCGTCGCCCGAGCCACCAAACATGCTGTCGTCCCCACTGCCACCCTCGATGATGTCGTTGCCCGCACCCCCGAAGATGGTGTCGTTCCCGTCACCACCCTTGATGATGTCATTGCCGTCGAGACCGAAGATGATGTCGTTGCCGCCTCGACCGTTGATGATGTCACCGAAGGCGGTGCCGCAGATCACGTCGTCCCCCGGGGTGCCGAAGATCGGATCGGCGTTCCGCGGGGAGGGGGCGTTGATCGTGCATGCCGGGGTGGCCACCGTGAAGCTGGCCGTGTCGTTGGCTGGTGTCGGGTCCGGGGTCGCTGACGAGACCGTCGCGGTGTCCGTCAACGCCGTGCCCGGGCCGACGTTCTCGTCCACCCGCATCACCACGGTCACCTCAGCCGTCGAACCGGACGGCAGGCTGGCCAGGGTGCAGGACACCTGCGGGCTGGTGCCAGAGGTGACGCAGGCGAAACCGCCACCACCCGGTGTGCCCACCAGCGTCGTCCCCGATGCCAGGCTGTCGGTGACGACCACGTCAGCGGCATCAGCCGGCCCGGCGTTGGTCACCGTCAGGGTGCACGTCACCTGGCCGCCAGGAAGAACGGTTGTCGGGGTGCACGACTTGGCCACGCCCAAGTCCGCCATCGGAGCAACGACAGCGCAGGCGGGATCGGCCCCATCGATCAGGTCGTTGCCGTCATCATCGAGGTTGTTGTCGCAGATCTCAGAGGGCGTGGTCGTCAGGCTGCCGGCCTGCAGCAGAACGTAGGCATCCAAGACTCCATCGGATGTGTCGGCAATGGCCAGCTTGAGGTGGTTTGCCTGCCCGGCGACCACAACCGCCTCGCACACCAGCGTGACGGTCAGTCCGTCGATTCCGGTGTCGATCGTCGCCGCCGGGTCGTTGGGGTCGTTGTTGCGGTACAGCTCGGGATGCGAACTCGGTGACGAACCGAACGGGTTCCCGTTGTTGATGGTGTTGATCGTGACGGGGTCAGGATCGCTGTCGGCGTCCGGGCCGTCGGCGACAACTGCGCAGTTCGCCTTGGTCATCGAACCGGCGGCGGTGACAAAGAAGCCGAAGACGTCGTTGAACGAGCTGTTGACGAACTCGTTGTACTCCTCGGAGCCGAAGACGTAGGAGAAGAACACCGTGCTGGCGTCGGGCACGAAGTCGAACTCGAGGATGGCCGCATCCAGGGTGGCACCGGTGGTGAGCGAGTCCAGGTCGGCGTCACCGGGTGTCGCCTGGTCCACGCTCGTGCCGTCACTGACGTTCGGACCGACGATGTTGGCGATGTCACCGCTGCTGAGCACGATGCCGTCGTTGAAGCCGATGATCCCGGCGCCGCCCGCGAAGGTCCCCGCCGCGTTGTCCGCCCCTGAGTAGGTGACATTTGAGACCGAGACCCCGGGACCAGCCAGGATGTTGGCCAGAGCCGTTGGTGTCGGCGTGCCGCCGGTCAGGTCGTCGGTGGTGAACGGTGCTGCGCCGGCGACGCCAACGCCCAACGGGGAGAGCAAGGCAGCGGCCATCGCCACCGGCGCCAGAGCTGCCCTCCACGCTCGCCGCCGGCCATGGGCCGAAAAATTGCGGCCGGCGATCGCCGACGCGCCCGAGTAACGGTACGTCATCATGTATCAGTGCCTCCAGTTCGCGGTGGTGCCGAAGGGAAATGTGGAAAGGGAGATTCCGGTCCCGCCGGCCGCTCGATCCGAAACGTACGCCCAGGCGACCCATGCGTCAAGCAGAAGCTGTCGCATCGCAGTCGCGTCCCGTCAGACAGCGATGGTCTCGTTTGGCCGGCTCAGCCCGGCGTTCGATCCGTTGTCGCCGGGTGGCTTTGGGGCCTCGCCCTCTCGGTCGGGCTGTTCGGCGGCACCGTCCCCTGGAGGTCTTGGCACCGTCTGCCTGACCCAGCGGTGGGGGGTTTCAGCACCCGAGCGCGTAGCCCACCGCAGAGCAGACCTTGCCCATGGTCTCACCGCCGACCTCTCCAAGACGGGTCGTGAGCGAGGACTGGGCGACGGTGTGAAGGCCGTCGCAGTTGATCACCGATGGCTGGTCGAGCAAGACGTCGTCGTAATCAACGCTGACCTCAACGGCCAGGCCCCGGACCTGCGTGGTGACCTCGGCCACGGTGACGAGGTCGCGCACGTCGAGCACCTGAGATCTGGTCACGACGAGGACCGGGCGCCGCTTGCCACCCACCTGGGCGACCCAGACCTCGCCCCGCCTCACTCCTCGGTCCAGGCCTCAGCCTCGGTCCAGAACGGATCGGCCCGTTCGGGGTGTCGCGCATAGGCAGCTCGGTCAGCCTCCACCCGGGCCGCGTGGACGGCGGCGGCGACTCCCGCACGGGCGGCGGCCGAGATGTTGATCCCGCTCGCACGAGCCTGCTCCGCCAGCTCCTCGTCGAGAGAGAACGTGGTACGAGTCGATGCCATACGCTGATGCTAGCACCCTCCGATAGCATCCTGGGTCCGAGAAGGCATGCCCGGGGCATACGCACCACACGTCCAGCATCCGATCGATCGCAAGAGATGCCGCTGATGCGGTAGGGTGAGCATCATGCGCACCACGGTGGCGGTCAACGATGAGGTGCTGGCTGCGGCGAAGCGGCGCGCCAGGCAGCGGGGTCTCACCCTCGGCCAGATCATCGAGGCGGCCCTTCAGCGGGACCTGGCCAGCGAGGAACGTGCTGGTGACCGGCCGTCCGTACCCGTGTTCCGCCGCGGAACGGGACCTCGACCAGGCATCGACCTGACCTCGAACCGAGCGCTCAGCGAATCCCTCGACGATGGCGTCGACCTCGACGCCCGACGCTGAGCGTGGTGCTCCTCGACGTCAACGTCGTGCTCGCCGCCCACCGCGGGGACCATCCTCACCACGGCCCGGTGCGGTCCTGGTTCGACGGGATCATCGTCGGGGACGAGCTCTTTGCCGTGCCCGTGACGGTGTGGGCCTCGTTCCTCCGCCTGGCCACCAACCGTCGGATCTTCACCGTGCCGACCCCACGAGCGGAGGCTTTCGCCTTCATTGACGCTACCCGGTCGCAGGCGCACCACCTCGACATCGGGCCCGGTCCGGCCCACCTCGACATCCTTCGCAGGCTCTGCGATGAGGCCGACGCCGATGGGGATCTGGTACCGGACGCCGTCATCGCCGCCCTCGCGGTCGAGCACGGCTGCGTGGTGGCGACGCTCGACCGCGACTTCGCCCGGTTCAGCTCGATACGGCACGTCCGGCCGACCTCATCATGAGGCGCAACGAGTCCCCGCTGCTGCTGAGGATCGTGCTGCCGACGACCACCTCCGCCACACCTGTGAGCGTTCGGCAAAGCGGGGCCGGGCCAAGGTGGCCAGCGGGCGTTTCACTGAGCCGCCGATTCGGCAGATCTCTGCTTCTAGGCTGGCTGCTGATCTGATCCGGTGTCGTGGGCCTTCGGCGGGGCCTCGCCCTCGCGGTCGGGCTGTTCGTCGGCGCGGCCGTCGCCCTGGGAGGTCTTGGCGCCCTCGTCGGTGTCGGTGTCGAACACCCGGCTCTGGAGGATGTCCTCGGCCTCGATGCGCATCAGGTCGGCCTTGCGCAGCTTCTTGCTGGCGTCGCCCACGATGCGGGCGGCCTGGCGCAGGCGGGCCCGCTCCAGGGCGTTGCGCACGCTGCGGGCGTTGGCGAAGCGGGCCTGGTGCATGCGGCGCTCGAGGTACTCGCGGAACGCCGTCTCGGCGTCGGGTGACAGCTCGTAGCGCTGCTCGTCCATCATCAGCTTGCCGATGGCCATCAGCTCGTCGATGTCGTAGTCGGGGAAGTGGATGTGGTGGGCGATGCGAGAGCCCATGCCCGGGTTGGACTGGAAGAACAGGTCCATCCGGTCCTTGTAGCCGGCCAGGATTACCACCAGGTCTTGGCGGTTGTTCTCCATGATCTGCAGCAGGATCTCGATGGTCTCCTGCCCGTAGTCGCGCTCGTTGTCCTGGCGGTACAGGTAGTAGGCCTCGTCGATGAACAGCACGCCGCCCATGGCCCGCTTCATGACCTCTTTGGTCTTGGGGGCGGTGTGGCCGATGTACTGGCCGACCAGGTCGTCGCGGGTGACGGTGACCAGGTGGCCCTTCTTCAGGTAGCCGAGGCGGTGCAGCAGCTCGGCCATGCGCAGGGCGACGGTGGTCTTGCCCGTGCCGGGGCTGCCGGTGAACGACATGTGCAGCGACGGGGGGGTCGACTCGATCCCGAAGCGGCGGCGGAGCCGGTCGACGAGCAGGAGGTCGCCGATCTCGCGGATGCGGGACTTGACCGGCACCAGGCCGACCAGCTCCTTGTCGAGCCGCTCCAGCACCTCGTCGGTGTGGACCGACTCCATCTCGGAGCCGACGTCGACCTCGTCGTCGTCGCCTAGGACCTGCTCCGGCTCCTCCTGCTCCTCGGGCTCGTCCTTAGATCGGGACGAGGACGCCCCGCCACGCATGCCAAACCCGCGCGTCGGGGCGTCCTCCTCAGGCATTACTTGCCGTTGCCTTCGTAGCGGTCGCCGTGCGGCCGCTGGGCGGCGTAGGACTTGAGGGTGTAGTTCTGGCGCCGGTCACCGACCTCGGTGCGCTCGATCATGAAGCCGGGCTCCTCGGCGGGCCGGTTCACGATCAGGTCGAGCGCCGTGGTCGCCCGGTTGGGCCGGGGGTCGTAGGCCACGAACTTGATGTAGTGGTTCGGGAAGGCCTCGATGCACTTGTTGATCTCGAAGACCACGGCCGAAGCGTCCTGCACCTCGAACATCGGGAGGTCCCACATCTCCCAGTAGCTGTTGCGGGGGTGGGGGTCGTCGGTGTACTCGACGGCACAGGCCCACCCGTTGTCGATGCAGTACTGCACCTGGGCGGCGACCTCTTCGTCGCTGAACTCGGGGAGGAACGAGAACGTTCCCTGGGTGATGCGCATGGTGCCCTCTCTCAGTTCGACGGCGTCGAGACGACGTCGGAGGTGTCGGTGGACTCGTAGTTGAAGCTGATGTCGCCCCAGGTGTCGAGAGCGACCTGGAGCGGCGGGCACTTCTTGGCCAGGTCCTTCAGGATCTGGTCGCCGTCCTTGACGTAGTCCTTGCCCTCGTTGCGGGCCTTGACCATGCCCTCGAGGGCCACGCGGTTGGCCTCGGCGCCGGCGGCGATGCCCGACGGGTGACCGATGGTGCCACCACCGAACTGCAGGATGGTGTCCTCACCCAGGTGGTCGAGCAGCAGGTGCATCTGGCCGGCGTGGATGCCGCCCGAGGCCACCGGCATGACGCCCGGCATGGACGCCCAGTCCTGGTCGAAGTAGATGCCCTGCTCGGGGTTGATCTCGTTGTTGTTGAGGCGCAGGACGTCGTAGTAGCCCTTGATCATCGACGGGTCGCCCTCGAGCTTGCCCACCACGGTGCCGGCGTGGACGTGGTCGACGCCCATCATCCGGACCCACTTGGAGATGACCCGGAAGCTGACCCCGTGGGCCTTCTGGCGGGTGTAGGTGCCGTGGCCGGCCCGGTGGAGGTGGAGGAGCATGCCGTTGGCCCGGCACCAGTTGCCCATCGAGGTCATGGCGGAGTAGCCGATGACCAGGTCGATCATGACGATGATGCTGCCCAGCTCCTTGGCGAACTGGGCCCGCTCGTACATGTCCTCCATGGTTCCGGCGGTCACGTTCATGTAGTGGCCCTTGATCTCGCCGCTCTGCTCGTTGGCCCGGTTGATGCCCTCTTCGCAGTACAGGAAGCGGTCACGCCAGCGCATGAACGGCTGGCTGTTGATGTTCTCGTCGTCCTTGGTGAAGTCGAGGCCACCCTTGAGGGCCTCGTACACCACCCGGCCGTAGTTCTTGGCCGACAGGCCGAGCTTGGGCTTGATGGTTGCACCGAGGAGGGGGCGGCCGAACTTGTTCAGCATCTCCCGCTCCATGACGGTGCCGTGGGCCGGGCCCTGGAAGGTCTTGAGGTAGGCCACCGGGATCCGCATGTCCTCGAGGCGCAGGGCCTTGAGGGGCTTGAAGCCGAAGACGTTGCCGATGATCGACGCCGTCAGGTTGGCCACCGAGCCGGGCTCGAACAGGTCGAGGTCGTAGGCGATGTAGGCGATGTACTGGTCGGTGTCGCCGACCTGGTCGACCTTGTAGCACTTGGCCTGGTACTGCGGGTAGTTGGTGAGGCGGTCGGTCCACACCACCGTCCAGGTGGCGGTCGACGACTCACCGGCGACGGCGGCCGAGGCCTCGATCGGGTCGACGCCCTTCTGGGGCGTGATCCGAAAGGCCGCCAGGATGTCGGTGTCCTTGGGCACGTAGTCGGGGTTCCAGTAGCCCATCTTGGCGTACGGGATGACCCCGGCGCCCCAACGCTTCTTGCCCTCGAGGGGCTTGCCGTCGTCCTTGTCGTCCTTGCCGTTCTCTGCCATGGATGCGTTCTCCTCAGTTGGCGTCTCCCTCGATCCTCCCCCGGCGATCCCTCGCTGTCCACGCGATGTTCCGTCCCCACTCATAACCGAACGGTTAGCAGATGCCGCTGCAGGCGCGTTTCGTTCTTCTCAGAAGGACGGCACGGAACAAATCACCCCGAGCGATCGATCGGCCCCGCCGCTGGGGCGGTCAGGAACCTGACAGGGGGCCGAACGGCCCGGTCAGACCTCGGCGCGGACGAAGGCCTGGCCGGTGCGGCGGGTGCAGACCAGGGAGGAGAGCCAGGTGCCGCCGTTGACGCCCGGTTCGGGGGCGTGCATCGGCCAGGCCGAGGTGACGGCGGTGGCCACCAGGACGGCGTCGGCGGCGTTGACCATGTCGTCGAGGCGCAGGGTGCGGTCCCAGCCCGGCTCGAGCTTGTCGAGCATCTGGCGCTCGTCGTCGCTCTGGGGCACCAGGCGGGCCTGCATGCCGGCTCCGAGGGCCCGGGCCGCGCAGGCGGTGATGACGCCCTCGGGGGCGCCGCCGATGCCGAGGGCCACGTCGAGGGCGCCGTTCGGCACCATGGCCGACAGGGCGGTCATCACGTCGCCGTCGGTGACCAGCACCACGCCGACGCCCACAGCCCGAAGGCGCTTGATGAGCTCGACGTGGCGGGGCTTGTCGAGCACCCCCACCAGCAGCGACTCGACCGGCCGGCCGAGGGCGGCAGCGATCCGCTGCAGGTTGTCCTCGGTGGGGTCGTCGATGTTGATGACGCTGGCTGCGGCGGGGCCGACGATCAGCTTGTCCATGTAGTGGCCCTCGGTCCGGTAGAGCGAACCGGCGGGGGCGGCGGCGATGACCGCGATGGCACCGGTGGCGCCGCGGGCGCACAGGGTGGTGCCCTCGAGCGGGTCGACGGCGATCTCGTAGACCGGGCCGGGGCCCACGCCGAACCTCTCGCCGACGAACAGCATCGGGGCGTCGTCCTTCACGCCCTCGCCGATGGCCACCTCGCCCTGGCCGCCGGCCGCAGAGAGGGCCTGGCGCATGGCGGCCACCGCCGCGTCGTCGGCAGCCTCCTTGTCGCCCCGTCCCACCCATGCCTGGCAGGCGGCGGCGGCCTGCTGGGAGGCGACCAGGAGGTCCAGGACCACGCCGTCGAGCGGCGCGGTGGCGCCTTCGCTCACGAGGTCTCGAAGCTGGCGTCGTAGGTGCCCTGGGAGGCGGCGGCGTTGGCCTTGGCCCGCACGGCCAGGGCCGCCTGGGCCTTCTCGGCGTTGGCGGCGTCGCCCTTCCATGTGGCGAGGGGGCCGTCCTGCAGCGCCCGGCCGTAGGAGAAGCCGACCTGCCAGGGGTGCGGGCCCGTGGAGTTCATGGTCTGCAGGTGCTCGGTGGCGGCGACGGGGGTCTGGCCGCCGGAGAGGAAGGCGATGGAGGCGACGGCGGCGGGCACGACCTCGCCGAACACCTTCAGGGTGGCGTCGGCCACCTCCTGGGCCGAGGCCTTGGACTCGCCGGCCTTGCCGGGCACGACCATGCTGGGCTTGAGGACGATGCCCCGCAGGTCGACCCGCTGGGCGGCCAGCTCGGCGAACACCTGGCGCAGGACCGTGGCGGTGACCGCCGCGCAGCGCTCGATCGAGTGGTCGCCCTCGAGCAGCACCTCGGGCTCGACGATCGGGACGATGCCGGCCTCCTGGCACAGGGCGGCGTAGCGGGCCAGGCCGTGGGCGTTGGCGTGGCTGGCGCCGGGGGTGGGGCCGACCTCACCGTCGATGCGGTACACCGCCCGCCACTTGGCGAACACCGCACCCTTCTCCTTGTAGGTGGCCAGGCGGTCACGCAGGCCGTCGAGGCCCTCGGTCACCGTCTCGTTGGGGTGGCCGGCCAGGGGCTTGGCCCCGGTGTCGACCTTGATGCCGGCGGCGATGCCCCGCTTGGCGCACTCCTCAGGGAAGGTGGTGCCGGCCGAGGTCTTCTGCGAGAACGTCTCGTCCTGGAGGATGGCCCCGCCGATCCAGCTGCCGAGGTCGGGCGTGGTCAGGAGCATCTCCCGGTAGGCGGCCCGGGTCTCGGGGGTCGACTCGATGCCGAGCTTCTCGAACCGGCCTCCGATGGTGCCGGGGGTCTCGTCGATGGCGAGGATCCCGCGTCCGTTGGCCAGCAGGTCTGCGGCGACAGCATGGAGGTCGGTCATCCCGACGAGGCTACCGAACGGGGTCAGCCGGGGCCTCCCCCACCCGGGGGTTCGACGGGGGGGAGGGCGACCTTGGGCAGGGCTTCGACAGCCGGCTCGCTGCATGTCAGGCGGGGGGCACGACCATCCCGTAGGGCAGGTCGAGGCCGTGGGCCGCCATGAGCCCTGGGTTCGACAGCAGCTGGCGGGTGGGGCCGTCAGCGGCCACGACTCCCCGGTCGAGGACCACCGCCCGGGGGCACAGCTCGAGGGCCAACGACAGGTCGTGGGTCACCACCAGAGTCGTGACGCCGAGGCCCTGCACGATCTCGACCAGGTCGCGGCGCGAAGACGGGTCGAGGTTGGCGCTGGGCTCGTCGAGGACCAGCACCTCGGGATGGACGGCCAGCACCCCGGCCAGGGCGGCCCGACGCCGCTCGCCGAGGCTGAGGTGCTGGGGGGCCCGGTCGGCCAGGTCGGTGAGGCCCACCACGTCGAGGGCGGCGGTGACCCTGGCGTCGACCTCGGCGTCTTCCAGGCCGAGGTTGGTGGGGCCGAAGGCCACGTCGCCGGCCACCGTGGGCAGCAGCAGCTGGTCGTCCGGATCCTGGAACACCAGGCCGACCCGGCGGCGCACCTCGGTCAGGTTCGGCTTCACGACGTCGAGCCCGGTGACCGTGACGGCCCCGCCCTGGCGGTCGAGGGCGCCGATCAGGTGCAGGGCCAGGGTCGTCTTCCCGCTGCCGTTCGGGCCCAGGATGGCGACCCGCTCGCCCCGCTCGACCACCAGGTCGACGCCGCTGAGGGCCCGGGTCCCGTCGGGGAAGGTGTAGGTGAGCCCGGCGACGCGCACCGCCGGGCCGGCGCGCTCGGTTGCGGCGGGGACGCCGCGGCGGCGCCCGAGGCCCCGGCGGGGGCGCTCCCGACGGGCGGCCGCCCGCTCGGCCGTCTGGTTGGCTGCCCGCCTGGCCCGCCAGCCGCCGGCGACGCGCTCGGGCGGGGCGAGCGAGAGCGGGGTGCCGACCTTGTCCTCGAACCCGGGGAGGCGCACCCGGTAGACGCACAGGTCGCAGTTCATGCGCACGTCGCCGCTGATCGCCTCGCGGTGGCGCTCGACCACCAGCGCCGCCAGCCGCTCGTCGGGCCCGAGGTGGTCGGCCACCACCACCTCGATGTCGGGATGGTCGGCCGCCCACCGCCGGGCCCGCTCGCCCACCCGGTCCACGAGCACGCCGGCGAACAGGAACAGCGGGACCACGGTGATGCTGGTGGCGCCGAGGAGGCGGGAACGTTCCAGCGCCTCCTCGACATCCGGGTGGCTCATGGCCACAAATGCCGCTTCGACCGGGCCCAGGCCCCGCCCGTCCTCCAGGAGCCGGGCCAGCTTCACCAGGTCGGCACAGGCATCGGGGTCGGTCGAGCCCCGCCCGACGAGCACCACGGCGGCGGCGGCTGGCCCGTCGTCGCCGGCACCCTCTGGGCGTGCGCCCATCCACCGCTCTTGTCCATCAGGGGCCGCAGCCGCTCGGGCTCGGTCCTCGGCGACGGCGAGGACCGCCGGGTGGATCCCGAGATCGCGGGCCAGGCGGAACCGCACCGTCGGGTGGCGCCGCCGCGCCCGTCCCAGCACCGCGGGACCGTCGTCCTTCAGGTGGCCGGCGCCGAACAACACGACCGGGACGACGACGACATCGGTGGCCCCGCCGGCAACGAGGGCATCGAGCGCGGCGTCGACGGGGGGTTCAGCCAGCTCGAGGACCCCGACGCCGACGAGACTGGCAGGCACCAGGCGCTGGACGGCGGCCACCAGCCGGTCGAGCTCGACACCGGCCCGGGTATCACGACTGCCATGGCCGAGGACGAACAGAGCTCTGCTCTCTAGCTCAGGACTCGCTGACCCCCTGCCTTCCCTCCTCGCTTCCCCCGGCTCGCCTAGCGGCTCGCCTCCTCCACTCGTCAGTCCAGACAGGGGACGCTCGCCCCTCGCTCTGCTCTCTAGCTCAGGACTCGCTGACCCCCTGCCTTCCCTCCTCGCTTCCCCCGGCTCGCCTAGCGGCTCGCCTCCTCCACTCGTCAGTCCAGACAGGGGACGCTCGCCCCTCGCCATCTGGCTCGTTGCGCTCGCGCGGGCTCGAGCAGTGTCTCCGGCCATCAGATGGCTCCTATCACCGGTTTGACCACTCTGCTCATGTTCGGCTCACAGGAGGAGGCGGGTGGCGAGGGCGGTGGCGGCGGGCAGAGCGGCCCGCGTCCAGGTGCCGGCGGTGGCGGCGGGGATGGTCGGTCCCGCCACAACGATGGCACCCAGTGTGGTGCCTCCTCGGGCCTGGGCGGCGAGCTGGAGGCGGTCGACGCGTTCGGTGGCCCGGATGAAGGAGACGCCGAGGGCTCGGGCCACCGCCGTCCACTCGGACCAGCGGCCACGACCGCGCACCGAGGCGGCCAGCCGCAGGCGCTCGACGTCGTCACCGAGGACCCCGGCCTGGCGGGCCGACAGGCCGACGAGGTCGGTGAACCAGCCGGGCAGGCCGAGGCGGCGCAGGCCGGCCACCGTCTCGGTGACCGAGGTGGTGGCCGCCAGGGCCGAGACGGCGATGATGCCGATGGTGGCCTTGGCCACCATCGACGAGCCGACCTCGAGCCCGGCGACCGAGAGGGAGAGCCCGAGGACGCTGGTGCGGGGGCCACGGCCGGCGGCGGCGTAGGTCAGGGCGAGCACCACGAGGGGGACGTCGAGCAGGAACCGCCGGGCCAGGGTGCGGGGCGGGACGGCGGCCAGCGCGGCGACGGCCACGGCGACGGCGGCGTGGGCGGCCAGGATGGCGAACCGACCCGGCGGGGTGACGGCCGACACCAGGAGGAACCCGACGAGCCCGACGAGCTTGGCCTCCGGGGCCATGCGGTCGAGCGGGCCGACCACGCGCTCGCCGGGACGGATGGCGGCGCCGTGACCGCCCCCGGTCACCGGCCCACCAGCCCGGTGGTGGCGGTGGGGGCGAGCCGGGCGCCGTGAAGCAGGTCGGGGCGGAGGCGGGCGATGACGCCGACGATCGCCGCGGTGAGCACGCCCTCACCCACGGCGACGACGACGTGGGCGCCACCGATGACCCCCGCCACCGTGCCCGGCGGGATGACGTCGGTGCCCCCGATCACCAGCTCGGCCGCGGTGGTGGCGGCGGCGGCGACCGTGGCCAGGGTCGCGGCCACCCCGGCCACCACCTGCACACCACGGGTGGTCGTCGTCCGGCGACGACCGAGGGCGAGCACCCCCGCTGCCACCAGCGCCGGCGCCACCCCGTTGGCCAGGAGGTTGAGGCCGAGGGCGGTGACCCCTCCGTCGGCCAGGACGAGCGCCTGGACCACGACCACGGCGGCCACGCACACGATGGCCACCGATGGTCCGACCAGCACGGTGGCCAGGCCGGTGCCGACCAGGTGGGCGCTGGTGCCGACGCCGAGGGGCACGGCCGGCACCTGGGCCACCAGCAGGTAGGCGGCGAGCACAGCCGGCAGCGTGGTGGCCCGGTCGGCCAACCGGGCCGCCGTTCTGCGCCCGGCCACGCCCACCGACGCGGCGCCTGCCGCGGCGGCGGCGATCGAGGTCGGCAGGTCGACCCACCCGTCAGGGATGTGCACGGCGCCCTTCCCACGTTCCCGACTCCGGTTCCCGGCCAGCGACGACCGGGATCACCGCGTCAGCGACGTGGGGCCGGTGCTCATGTCCGAGGACCGAAGGTCCGGGGGCGGAGGGCCCGAGCGGCCCCTTGGAGCGGGGGGCGGAGGGTCCGATGATCACGGTGGTCGGCGGGGGGAGGTGGCAGGTGGCGAGCCCGGAGAGGGCGGTGCTCGCCACCCGCTGGTCGGGCCGGGTGGCGGCGTGGACGAGCACGGCCGGCGTCGCCGGGTCGAGGCCGGCGGCCACGAGGGCGGCGGCCAGGGCGCCCTGGCGGGCCCGGCCCGTGAGCACCACGATCGAAGCCTCGGGATCGGCCAGGGCGCCAGGGTCGAGGGGTGGGTAGCAGGGGTCGTGGTTGCCGGCGACGACGGTGACCGAGCGGCCCCGGGGCGCCCCGGCGGCGAGAGGGGCGGCGGTCGCCGCCGAGACGCCGGGCACCACCTGGCAGGCCACCCCGCGCGCCAGCAGGGACAGGCGCTCCTCGCTGCCCCGTGAGCAGACGAAGGGGTCGCCGCCCTTCAGCCGAACCACCCTGCGACCGGCAGCGGCCCGGTGCTCGAGCAGATCGACGATCTGCTCGGTCGACCACGCCGGCCCGTCCGCCGTGCGGCCGACGTAGCAGCGCTCGGCTCCCTCCGGGGCGAGGGCGGCCACCACGTCGAGAGAGTGCCGGTCGAGGACCACGACCTCGGCGGCGGCGAGGAGGCGGGCGGCGCGACGGGTGAGGAGAAGCGGGTCGCCCGGGCCGGCGCCGACGAGGTGCACCAGGGCATCGGTCACCGGGGCCCCCGTTCGGGCGCGAGCGGCTCGGGCTCGGGCGGCCCGGTGTGGCGCAGGCGCCAGAGGGCATTGAGAGCGGCGGCGGCCACGGCGCTGCCCCCACGCTCGCCGACGTTGGAGATCGATGGCACGTCACAGGCCCGGAGCACGGCCTTGGCGTCGGCGGCTCCGACGAAGCCGACGGGCAGGCCGATCACCAGCGCCGGAGCGAAGCGGCCGGCCCGCACGAGGCGCACCACCTCGAACAGCGCTGTCGGGGCGTTGCCGACCACCACCACGGCGCCGGCCGGGAACCGCTCGGCGGCCACCCGCATCGCCGCCGCCGAGGCCGTGAGCCGGGGCTCAGCGTCCAGCAGCCGGGCCTGCAGAGCCCGCCCCTCGACGAGGAGGCAGCGGGTGCCGGCCCGGCGGGTGGCGACGGTGACCATCTCCACGTCGGCCACCACCGGTGCCCCCGCCTCGAGGGCGGCCAGCCCGGCGGCGCAAGCGGCCTCGTCGACCACCAGGGTGTCGGCGTAGCCGGGGTCGGCCGAGGCGTGGATGACGCGGGCCACCACGGCCCGGGCCAGAGGCGGCCAGCGGTCGAGGTCGACCCGCTTGGCCAGGATGCGGTAGCTCTCGACCTCGATCGGGTGGATCACCTCACCTCCCAGATGGCGCCGGCGGGACAGATCTCGATGCAGGCCCAGCACGCGGTGCAGGCGACGTCGACCACCCGGGGGCGCTTCGGGGCCCGGAGGAGGGCGTGCTCGGGGCAGGTGGCCAGGCAGGCGCCGCACGCAGTGCACGCCTCGGTAATCCGCACCGTCTCGCCGGGGCGGCGGCTGGTCCGGTTCACGGCACCGCCTGGCGGGGGTGATGGCGTCGGGTCACCAGGCGGCCTCGGGTGAGCAGGCTGTCGGCGGTTCCGACGATCACCAGCGAGCGCATGCCGGCGACCGTGGGGTCGAGGAGGGCGAGGGTGGTGTGGGCCACGGTCTCGTCGGCCTCGGAGGCGGCGGTCACGACGGCCACCTGCGTCGACGGGTCAAGGACCTCCAGCAGCACGATCCGGGCCCTGTCGAGGTGATCGGGCCGACCCGCCGACCGGGGGTTGTACAGGGCGAGGGCCATCCCCGATGAGGCCGCCGCCCGCAGCTGGGCCTCGATGACCCCCCACGGCAGGAGCAGGTCGGAGAGGGTGAGCACGGCATGGGGGCCGGCCAGCGGAGCACCGGCGACGGCGGCGGCGGCGCTGGACGCCGTGATCCCCGGCACGATGTCGACCAGGACATCGGAGACCTCCGCTCCGCCGGGACGCGTGGCGCTGGCGCCGCCCGTTCCGGGCACCCGCTCGGACGCCACGTACTCCACGCCGAAGGGCCCGGCGGGACCAGGGTCTCCGGCGGCGGCCAGCTCGAGGGTGACCGAGGCCATGGCGAAGACGCCGGGGTCGCCCGAGGAGACCAGCGCCACCTGCCAGCCGGCCCGAGCCAGCGCCAAGGCGGCGAGCGCCCGATCAGCCTCGGCGCCCATCGTCGAGCGCACGACCAGCTGGTCGGGCCGGAGCAGCAGCTGCACGGAATCCACATAGGGGCCGTAGCCGAGGACGGCGTCGGCTCCCCGCACGGCGGCGACGGCGGCGGGGGTGCGGTGGCTCGGGTTGCCGGGGCCGAGCCCGACGATCTGGACCCGACCGGTGACCGGCGGGCGACCGCCCACCGCCACCGCGGCGGTCGCCGTCGGGCCTCGCCGCTTGCCCACCACGAGTCGGGCGCCAGGCCCGGCGGCAAGGAGCGCCGCCGCCTCGGCCACGCTGTGGGTGCCGACCGCCGCCGCCACCACCTCGCTCGGATCGGGAACTTCCACGCCGGCGAGGAGGCTCGGCGGAAAGCTCACGATCGGCCGGCCGGCCGCCGCCTCCAGCACCGCAGGATGGGTGCGCCGGCGGTCGATGGTGGCGAGCACCGCTCGTCCGCTGTCGCTTCCACCGCCGCCGGGGCCTGACATCGCCAGCGCCGCCTCCACAACCTCTGCGACCTCCTTGGCCGTGGCCGTCGACGAACAGCCGACGCCGATGGCCCACCGACCGGGCGGAGGCGACGGAGCGGAGGCGGGACGGTCGCCCCAGGCCACGAACACCGGGTTGTCGGCCACCAGGCGAAGGCCGCCGTCGGGAAGCTCCTCGGCCCGCTGCACGCCGACCTGGACGAGCGAGCCGAGCCGCCGGTGGGCCTGCGCGGCCCGGTCGACGGCGGCGAAGGTGGCCACCAGCCGCCCGCCGGGGGCGAGGGCGGTGTGGCAGGCGTCGAGCACCTCGAGGCCGCCGCCGCCGACGAAGACCCGGTCGGGGGCGGGTAGGCGAGCCAGCACGCTGGGGGCGGTGCCCTCGACGACCTCGACAACTGCGCCATGGGCACCGGCGTTGGCCAGGATCCGGGCTGCGTCCTGCGGGCTGCGCTCGACGGCGATCACCCGCAGGCCGGGGGCGGCGAGGGCAGCCTCGATGGCGACGCTGCCGCTGCCCGCCCCCACGTCCCACAGGACGCCGAAGGCCGGCAGGCACAGCTTCCCGAGCACGACCGAGCGGACCTCGGGCTTGGTGATCATCGACGCCCGGTGAGCGAACGCACCCACAGGCCGACCGCCCCGGCCGAGGGGCGTCGCCTCGGGGTGGGCGAGGACCACCACCGACCGGGGATCGAACCGGCCGGCGGCCAGCGCGGCGACGTCAGCGCAGCGCGTCACCATCTCGCCCGCCTCCCCCAGGCGGGTGGCGACGGCGACCATGCGGTGCGAGGCCCCCAGGACGACCAGGGCGGCGCCGACGGCCTCGGGCGGCGCGTCCGGGCCGCACAGGACCGCCGCCACCGGCTGGCCCGCCACCTCGGCCGCCGCCCGGGCGGCGCCCCCCCGGTGGCACGAGCGGACCACGGCGTCGTCGGAGGGCAGCCGCAGCCGGGCGAAGGCCAGTGCCACCGACGACGGTGCCGGGTGGACGACGAGCCGGTCGGCCCCGACCCGGGCGGCCAGGGGGCGCAGGATGCCGAAGCAGCCCGGGTCACCCGAGGCCAGCACGCAGACCGACCCGACCGCCGCGGCCACCTCGTCGAGTGCGCCGAGTCCGGCGCCGATCACCGCCGTGCGCGCCCCCGGCGCCAGCAGGTCGGCCACCCCCGCCAGCTGATCCCGACCGCCGGCGACGAGCACCGCCCGCCGCACCGCGTCGTCAGCTGCGCTCCCGACCGGTCGCCCCCCCAGCAGCCCGACGACAGCGATGGCCGCAGTCGCCACCCCCCGCTCCGACGGGCCGCTCGGGATGTCAGCCACGGGCCACCTCGACGGTGCCGTCGAAGTCGACGCAGACGACCTCGACACCGAGGGCGCCCTCGACGTGGGACCGACAGGCGGCCGCCGCCAGCTGGCAGAGGAGGGCGAGCGGCTCGAGCGTCCCCGACGCTAGGCACGACTCGTAGAAGTGGCGGGCCGTGGCCGTCTCGGTGGCCGCCGCCACCACGGTCGCGGGGGCACCGGTCCGGCGGGCCACCGAGGCGAGCAGGTCGGTGTCGACGGCGCTGCGCCGGAAGTGGGTCATCATCACGCCGGCGGCCAGCTTGGTGATCTTGCCGACCATCCCCACCCAGACCACGTCGCCGATGCCGTTGCGGGCGGCCCGGCGCAGGGCGATGCCGGTGAAGTCGCCGACCTCGACGAAGCAAACGGGCGGGAGGTGGGGCAGGGCCTGCTGGGCAAAGGCGTCGGAGCGGGTGCCCGTGCACAGCACCATGACATCGGCCCCCTGGGCGGCGGCCACGTCGATCTGCTGCACCACCGACGCCCGGTACGCTGCGGTCGAGAACGGCTTCACCACCCCCGTGGTCCCGAGGATGGAGATGCCGCCGACGATGCCCAGACGGGCGTTCGACGTCTTGGCCGCCATGGCCTCACCGCCCGGGACCGAAAAGGTGACCTCGACCGACCGCGGGCCTGAACGGCCCTTCAGAGCGGGGTCGTCGACCTCGGCCAGGGCGGCGGCGATCATCCGGCGGGGAACGGGGGTGATCGACGGCTCGCCCACCGGGAGGCCGAGGCCGGGCCTGGTGACCACGCCGATGCCCTCACCTGCCCGCAGCACCGGCCCGTCGCCATCAGGCGGGAACGTTTCGGCCCAGGCGACCTCGGCGGTCATGCGGGCGCCGTCGGTGCAGTCGGGGTCGTCGCCGGCGTCCTTCACCACGGTGCAGCGGTGGGGGGGACCCGACTCCACGGCGAACGTCACCCGCCTACCCCCGGGCAGCCCCACCTCGACCTCTGAGGGGGCCGCGCCGGTGACCAGGCCGACCAGGGCTGCCTTGGCCGCGGCAGCGGCGCAGGTCCCGGTGGTCCACCCGGTGCGCAGCCCGCCCGTGGCATTGGCGACCGCCAGCGGCGGCTCGATCGTGTCCGCCATCACCGCCCGCCACCGGCGGTGCGATCGGAGGTTGCGCTCCCATGACGCCCGCGGCCAGCCAGATCGGCCGCCGCGCCGGCAGGTTGCGAGCCGCCCCGCTCCGGCGGGAGGGCAACGCTGGAACGCCCCTCCACGTCGGCCGCCGCCACCGGTGGATGCCCGTCCGGCCCGGCCACGGCGCCAACCACGAGGAGGCATCGACCGGCAGGGGCACGCGAGCCGATCTCGGCCAGGATCCCCCGTACCGCCGCGGCCGGTCGGTCGAGGGGTACGACGGCCGCCGGGATGTCGGACTCGTCGCCGGTTCTGAGTCGGATCGCCGCCGCCGCGGTTTCTTCGGTGCGGATGACGAGCGTGCGGGCGGGATCGGGCGCAGTCGGCATCGCCTCGGGCGGACCGATCGTGCAGGCGACGGCGAGGTGGCGGACGTGCACGGCGATGCCGGCCAGAGCCGGCACGGCCACCTCCGTCGCCACCCCTGCCACGGCATCGCTGGCGATCCCGGCCCGGCCGAGCGCCGCCAGCTCGGCGCCGTGCGCGGGGTGCAGCCATGGGTCGCCGACGTAGAGGCGGACGACGCCGCCACCGGCTCGGGCCACCGCGGCGAGGAGGGCCGAGGACGCCGGCCGCCCGTTGGGTACCACCATGACATCGGCCTGCGGTGCGAACAGCCGCACCAGGCCCTCCAGCTCCCCGTCGGTCACGACCGTCGCCGCCGCCGCCAGGGCGGCTTCGGCTCGCAGCGTCATGAGATCGGGATCCCCAGGGCCCGCCCCGACCAGGGCCACCATGGTCGGCCGTCGCCCGAACCCAACCGAGAGTGCCCACTTCGGTACCGCCGAGGGACCAGAAGTGGGCACTCCTGCGGGGTGCACCCCGGCTGCCGTCACGACCGAACCCGAGGCTCGGTCGGACGGCCCTCAGTCGTTCCGGGGCGCGAGCGGCGGCGGTGGGCGTGGGCGTAGCCGGGGTCGTAGAGGTGGCAGCGGGGGGCGGCGCCGGCCAGCGCCGGCCCGACCAGGACCAGGGCGGTGACCCGGGCGCCGTCGGCCCGCATGGTGTCGGCCAGCTGGCCGACGGTGGTGTGGTGGGCCCGTTCGTCGGGCCACGACGCCCGCACGACCAGCACGGCCGGGGTGTCGGGCGGGTAGCCGTGGCCGCTCGCGAGCAGCTGGTCCTGCAGCTCCTCCGGTCGGGCGGCGGAGAGGTACACGGCCAGGGTGGTGCCGTGGCGGGCGAAGGCGGCCACCGTCTCCCCGGGCGGCATCGACGCCGACGTGCGGCCCCCGAGGCGGGTGGCGATCACCGACTGGGCCTTCCCCGGCACCGTCAGCTCGCGCCCGGCCAGGGCCGAGGCGGCGGCCAGCGAGCCGACGCCCGGCACCACCTCCCACGGGCGGCCGTTCGCCTCGCACCAGTCCACCTGCTCCTGGAGCGCCGAGTAGAGGGCGACGTCACCGGAGTGGAGGCGCACGACCCGGTCATCGGGGTGGGCCTGGTACACCGCCACCACGTCCTCGAAGGTCATGCCGGCCGAGTCGTGCACCTCGGCGCCCGGCTGAGCGTGGTCGAGCACGTCCTCGGCCACCAGGGACGACGCCCACACCACCACGTCGGCTCGGGCGATCCGGTCGGCGGCGCGCAGGGTCAGGAGGTCGGCGGCACCAGGGCCGGCCCCCACGAACGAGATCACGACGCGGCCTGCCGTCGTCGCACCGGGCCCTGGGCTTCCCGCTCTGAGGGGCCGCTCGGGCCCCCGGGGTGCTCCGCCCCGTCGGCCGCGGCCGAACGCGGGGGACGCACCGGGGGCACCACCACGGTGGCCAGGTAGCTGGCGGGGCGGTCGGCGACCTCTCGCACCGGGGCCATCCGGCCGCCGGGCAGGCCCAGCAGCTCGCCCAGCACGGCGCCGTCGAGCCGACCCGCCTCGGCCAGCAGCCGGGCCAGCTCGGGCAGCCGGCCGCCCCCCTTGTAGACCACCACCGCAGCCGACGGGTCGGCGGCGGCGGCGGCGAGCACGGCCGGGTCGCTACCGGCCCTAGCGGGCACCAGCACCAGGCGCTCGTCGCCGTCGACCAGGACCGTCCCGGCCCGGGCCGCCAGGTCCTGGAAGGCCATGATGCCGGGGACGGTCTCGATCGGCACCCCGGGTCGCCGGGCCCGCACCTCCTCGGCCAGCGACGAGAACGTGCTGTACACGTTCGGATCGCCCAGGGTGACGAAGGCCACCCGCTCCCCGGCGTCGAGGGCGATCACCACCCGCTCGGCCGCCCGGGCCAGCGCCGAGGAGCGGGCGCCGCCGTCCAGCTCCATCACGAAGCCGATCCGTTCGACGGCCACGTCGGGAGCCACCTCGCGCACGATGATCTCGGCCCGACCCACCGAAGCCAGATCCGTGCTGGGCGCCAGCACCCGGTCGGCGGCCCGCAGCTCGGCCACGGTGCGGGCCGTCACCAGGCCGGGGTCACCGGGCCCCATCCCGAGCCCGACGAGGGTGGGCTCCCGCCGATGGCGACGAACGACCGGGTCCTCGGTGCGCACCACCGGCCCCGGGGCCGGCTCGGCGTCCACCAGCCGCTCGACGGCCAGCCGAACCAGCTGCGCCTCGGACCGCCCGCTGCGCAGGGCCACCGCCGTCAGGCGGGCCTTCAGCCCCTCGGGCAGGTACACACTCGTCTTTTTCACCGGGTCGCACCCATGCGCATAGGGCACAACGTAGGGCACCGGGGCCCCTCTCTTCCTCAGCGCTGAGCCGTCGCGGTTCAGCCGTGGTAAGTGCCGGGACTTGGTGTCCAGCGCACCCCACGCCCGGCGGCTGCGGTGAGGGCGCTGGTGCTCGGGACGGGAGCAATCCTCAGCCAAGGGCTCGGGGCGCCGCCTGCGAGAGCTACGGGTGAGCCTTGGCATCCGAAGACGCCCGGCTGAACCGCTACGGCTCGGCAACCACGGCCGCAGGCATCCGGGGGCGCGGACCGCTGCGGGGCGGGGCGGGTGGCTGCACCCGTGACGCGGCCCGGGTGAACAGGGCCAGCCACATCGCCACGACGATCGCCACCCCGGCGTAGCTGAGCAGGGCCGGCCACGCCGGGCCGTCCTTGGCCTCCCGCAGGAGGATGTCGGTGTTGCGGGAGAAGGCCACCCGCCGCTCGGCCTGGGCGGGAACGGCGGACGCCCCGATCTCTGGATCGGCCGGCAGGTAGATGGGTGCCGCCATCACCTCGCGGCCCCGCTGCAGGCCGACCATCGACTTCCACGTCCCGCTCACCGGGATGGGCTTGGACGAGACGTAGCGGCCCGGCCCGACCCGGTCGAGATCAGCCAGCACCCGGCCCCCGCCCTGCCAGGCGATGAGGCCGAAGACGCTGGCGTTCTCGGCGGCGGTCGGTGGCTCGAGCTGCACAGTCACGCTGGCCTCGCCCTCGGTGCGGTCGAGACCGATCACGGCCTCGACGGCACCGACGTCACGGGGCAGTGGGACGGCCAGCACCACCACCAGGCCAAGCCCGGCGCCGGCCACGGCGAGCGGGCGGAGCCGGTGGCCACTCGGCGCCACGCCGCCGACCAGCGCGGCCCCGAGCACCGCCGCGGTGGTGCCGGCGGCCAGGCTGAGGGCCAGCGCCACCGGGAGGCCGTTGGTGGTGGGCAACCCCCAGCCCGACAGCTGGATCCAGGCCAGCTCGGCCCCCAGGCCGACCGTGGCCACCGCCGCCCCGGCCGCCACCGCGAAGCGGGCCCGGCGCTCGGTGCCCAGCCCGTAGGCCACGGCCTCGACCGCCAGCGCCGCCACCAGGTAGAGGGGGAAGCGGGGGACGGTGTGGTTGAGGGCCCCCCCGACCAGCAGGGCGAAGGTGCCCCGCAGGACCAGGAAGCCCACGACGGCCAGCAGCGCGCCGCCCCGGCCGAGGGCGATGCGGGCCGCCACCAGGCCCAGGCCGGCCGCCGCCGCGATGAGGATGGGCTGGTAGACCACCTGGAACTGCGGCACCCCGAAGTCGAACTCGCCCTGGACGATCGACAGCCCGGTGAGGATGGCCCCGAACGACAGCACCTCGATGGCCCGCCCCAGCGCCGTCGGCCCTGATGGCTCGGCGCTCGCATCCCGGCCGTCCCGCTCGGCAGGACGGTTCGGCTCGCGGCGTCCCTCCCGGATCATCAGCCACACCGCGATCGGGCTGAGCGAGCCACCGGCGATCAGCTGGAGGTGGGTGGGGCTCCACAGCGTCACGTCGACGCCGTAGGCCCGGTGCCACAGGTCGTCGAGGGGGAAGGCGGCCGAGGCGCCGACGCCGAGGGCGCCGAGGGCGAGCGCCGACCAGGGCACCCGCAGACGGCCGGTGCGGTCGAGGTTGGCGAACACAACGGCGATGGCGGCGGCGAACACCAGGCCGTTCAGGCCGATGAGGATCATGGTGTGGGACGGGGTGAACAGCTCGTCGTCGCGGCCGAGGTCGATGTGCCAGGCCACGTCCCAGTACAGGCCCACGGCCGCGATGCCCGCGGCCGTCAACCCGGTGAGGGCGCCGGCCATCGACCACCCCGGCAGGCCCGTCAGCCGGTGCAGGCTCCACGAGATGGCCCGGAAGAACCCGGTGACCGGGTTGCCTTTGCCGGCCCCCTCCCCCCAACCCCAGGCGGCGAGGCCGAGCGACGCCAGCCCGTAGGCGAAGAGCGGTGCCACCACGTACAGCCACTGATCCGATGAGCTGCTGGGCATGTTCGCTCCCCCTCCGATGCGAGGGCCTCATCATGCCATTGTCCAATGGCACAATGCAACAGGTAAGATGGAGGGTCGGTGGCCGACCCCGCGCCCGACGACCGAAGCGGCGACCCTGGCCGGACCGAGTGGTCGATCGACGAGTTGGCCCACGAGGCCGGGACGACGGTGCGCAACGTGCGCCTCTACCAGGAGCGGGGGCTCCTCCCCCCGCCCCGACGGGAGGGTCGCCGGGGCGTCTACGGCACCGACCACCTCCAGCGCCTGCGCCTGGTGCTGGCCCTCCTGCGCCGCAGCTACCCGCTGACGGCCATCCGTGAGCTGCTCGACGCCTGGGACGCCCGCCGCAGCCTGGCCGACGTCCTCGGCTTCGAGGAGGCGTTGGCCGTCCCCTTCGCCACCGAGCCGGCCCGCGAGGTGTCGCTGGCCGAGCTGGCCGGCCTGTTCCCCGCCGGCGACCCCACCGCCCTGCTGCGGGCCGTCGAGCTCGGTCTGGTGCGGCCCGACGACGACCACTTCCGCGCCCCGAGCCCCGGCCTGTTCGACGCCGGCACCCAGCTGGCCGCCGACGGCGTGCCGCTCGACGCCGTCCTCGATGCCGCCGCCGCCGTCCTGACCGCCACCGACGACCTGGCCGAACGCTTCGTCGCCCTGTTCCGCACCCACACCTGGCAGCCCTTCGTCGAGGCCGGCATGCCTCCCGGCGAGCTGGCCCGGATCACAGAGATCCTCCAACGCCAGCGGCCCCTGGCCACCCAGGCCGTGGCCGCCGCCCTGGCCGAGGCCCTCCAACGTCACACCGATGCCGCCGCGGCGACCGAGTGGTCGGCCGCCCTCCAGGCGATCGAGCACCAGGCCCCGCCAGGTTCGGGGACCGCCTGAGGACCTGTCGGTGCAGGCGCGACTCGTCTTGAGTCTTCGGGAGCCGGGCGCCGCGAGCCGAGCTCCGGTATCAGCAGGTCGGCTGCTGGTCGGGTGCGCAGTTGGAGTTGGGGAGGACGACGATGCGCGAGGTGGCCGTCTGCGTCCGGTCGGCGCTGGTGGCGATGAGGAGGTGGTCGCCCGGGAGCGCCGGGCCGGGCACCAGGAAGCGCTGGCTGGCGGACCCGGCGCCGTCGGTCGCGAGATCGAAGGTGAGCGCCACGTCGTAGGGCTGCTGGCGGACCAGCTCGACCACGACGCTCGACCGGGGCCGGAACCTGGAGACACTGGCGACCATCTCCTGGCCGGGCTCGGCTGCGGTGGGCGACGCCGCCAGCGCCGGCGGGCTTTCGGGCCTGGGGCCGCACGACCCGCCAGGCGGGGCCGTGCAGGTGTTGACCGGCGAGGCCGGCTTTGGGGCGCCCCCTCCTTCGAGGTGGTCGCGGTAGCTGCTGCACGTCACCGGTCGGTCGAGGACGATCCCCTCGCCCGAGAACACGCTGATCACCTTGCCGGCCAGGGCGAAGCGGACCCCGGTGACGCTGTCGAACTGGTCGAGGGTGCAGGTGACCTGGGCCAGGCGCAGCGTCATCCCGAGCGTGCCCCCGCCCGACTCGAAGGTGCGGGACAGGTCCACCGTGGCGGTGCCCCCCTCGATGACCAGTCCGCCCAGCCGGGTCCCCTGGGGGATGGCTGTCCCCAGGCCCGCCCCGGCCTCGGCTCGGGAAGGGCCGGCCAGCAGCGCCTCGACGGTCTCGCGGCCGATGGCAGCGACCCTGGGCACCCGCCGGCTGGCCTTCACCAAGGTCTCGCCCTTCAGCAGGTAGATCGTGGTCTCCGTCGTGCCGCTGGTGGTGGAGGGTCCGGGGCTCGCTGGCGCCGCCTCGCCGGCCGGGTCCGGGGCGTCGGTGCTGGGCGGCGCGGTCGTGGTCGGTGCCTGCGATGGGGACGGTCCGGCGTCGTCGACCCTGCCCGAGGAGCAGGCCGTCCCGAGGAGGGCCGTCAGTGCGAGCGTGCCGAGGGTCCGACCCGTGGTGACTCCCCGACGTGCCATCTTCGTCTCCTCGTCCAGTGCCTCGGTCGAGGCGTTGGGGAGAGCATCGGCGCACTCCGTAACCACTGCTTCTCAGCCGGGCAACGGTTGGGCAACGGTCGAGGGTTCGTCGGCCTCGTCGGGGGGTGCGGTCCGTCGGGGCAGCACGAGGGTGAACGTGGATCCCGCTCCTGGGCTGGACACGGTGAGATCGCCGTCGTGGAGCAGGGCGTTCTCCCGAGCGATGGCCAGGCCCAGGCCGCTCCCATCGCTGCGGGACCGGGCCGGATCGGCCTTGTAGAAGCGGTGGAAGACGTGGGCCAGGTGCACCTCGGGGATGCCGTCGCCGGCGTCGCTGACCTCGACGACCACGTGGTCGTCGTCGGCGGAAGCGCTCACCACGACCGGTGGCCGCCCGTGCTCCAGGGCGTTGCGGACCAGGTTGACGAGGATGGCGTCGAGGCGGCGGGGATCAGCCCAGGTCGTCACGTCGTCGCCGGCCCGGGCCTCGACCTGGCCGTCCCATCCTCGCCCGTCCAGGGCGCGCCGGACGACGTCGCCGACATCCACCAGCGACCACGACATCACCGCGGCTCCGGCGTCGAGGCGGGAGATCTCCATGAGGTCCTCGACCAGCGTCCCGAGCCGCCTGGTCTCGACCAGCAGCAGCTGAGCGGCGCGCCGGCCGGTGTCGTTCAGCCCGTCAGCGTTGGCTTCGAGCACGTCGGCGGCGGTGGTCAGCGCGGTCAGCGGGGTGCGCAGCTCGTGGGACACGTCGGCCACGAACCGGCGGTGGCTCGACTCCAGGTCCTGCAGCCGCCCCACCGTGGCCTGCAACGTCTCGGCCATGCGGTTGAACGACCGGGCCAGCTCGGCCAGCTCGTCGCCGCCGTCCTCGGGGAGTCGGGCGTCCAGATGACCAGCCTCGACGCTCTGGACGGCGGCGCGGGTCCGACGGATGGGCCGGAGCAGGCTGCTGGCGGCCAGCGCACCGACGCCGGCCGAGAGGGCGACCAGGGCGCCGCTGGCCCCGGCCAGCACGTTGCGGACCAGGGTCAGCTCGGCCAGGTCGTCGGCCAGGGGGAAGAAGAAGAAGAAGGTGGGCCCGCCGGGCAGCACCCGGCCCCCCACCACCACCGAGGGGCTGCCGCTCACGGTGGCGCGCACCGACGCCACCCGACCCGCAGCCACCGGCTCCTTCAGGGTGGCGGGGATCGAGGCGGCGGACAGCGAGAACGACGTGGTGGCGAACGAGCCGTCGCCGAGCAGCGTCACCACGTCGAAACCACCCCGCTGCTGCAGCCTGGCGTTGAGCGCCTCGACCTCGGGCGTGGTGGGCGACGGGGGCAGGCGCTCGGCGGCCTCGTCCAGGTCGAGCTGGCTCTCGCGCACCGCTTCGTCGGTGGCCCGCTGCAGCGTGACCTGACGGACCAGCAGGTAGGAGGGGAGCGCCACCCCGACAGAGGCCACGGCGGCGACCAGGGCGAAGGTGACGACGAGGCGGCGGCGAAGGCCCCCGGCTGAGCGGCGCCAGTCACCACCGCGCCGGCCCTTCACGGCGTGGTCGGGTTGGGTGGCACCAGCTTGTAGCCCACGCCCCGCAGGGTCTGGATGAGCCGGGGCTGGGCGGGGTCGACCTCGACCTTGGCCCGGACCCGCTGCACGCAGACGTCGACCAGGCGGGAGTCGCCCAGGTAGCTGTAGTCCCAGACCCGTTCCAGCAGCACGGTCCGCGTCAGCACCTGGCCGGGGCGTCGGGCCAGCTCGAGCAGCAGCCGCATCTCGGTGGCGGTGAGGCGCAGGGGCACGCCATCCTTAGTCACCTCCATGGCCCGGGGGTCGATGACCAGCTCGCCGAGGGTGATCACCCGGTCGTCGGCGCGGCGATCGTGGCGACGCAGGACGGCCTTCACCCGCGCCAGCAGGACCCGGGTCTCGAAGGGCTTGGTGATGTAGTCGTCGGCCCCCGACTCCAGGCCCAGCACCACGTCGACGGCGTCGGTCCTGGCTGTGAGCATGACGATGGGGACGCTGTCCTCGGCGCGGACGGCCCGGCACACCTCGAGGCCGTCGGTGCCCGGGAGCATCACGTCGAGCAGCAGCAGGTCGGGGCGCGAGCGCCGCCACCGGTCCAGCGCCTCCTCACCGGACACGGCCGTGCGCACCTGGTGCCCGTCGCCCTCGAGGGCCATGGTCACCGCCTCGCGCACGGAGGCATCGTCCTCGACGAGCAGGATGCAGGCCATCGGGCCTACGAGTATCGCCCACCGCCTCCTCCGACGGGTCCCGGATGGTCAGGCGGAGGAGCCTGGCGCCGTCACGCCGCCGCGGTGGAAGCGGCGCGGCGTCGGGAACCTTCGGCGGCCAGCAACCCGAAGCCCACGCTGAGGACGGCCCAGAGCACGGCGTTGCCACCGAGCGAGGACAGCCGGAACCGCCAGATCAGCGTGGCCGGGACGGTCACCGGATCGGGGGCGGCCGGCAGCGCGGCCAGGGCGAGCCCGACGGCGAGGGCGCCGGCGAAGGCCACCACCGCCACCCGCCGCGGCTCGGGCCAGCCGGCCCGGCGCAGCCGCCCCGCCAGCGCCACCCCGAGCAGGCCGAGGGCCAGGCTGAGGGCGATCAGCGAGACGTAGAGGGCCTGGCGGCGCACGATGGTGTCGGGGTCACCAACGGCCGGCGGGTTGGGGGGGTACTTCAGCCACGGGAGCAGGGTGATCGAGCCGAACAGGAGCACCCCGGCCCACACCGACCGTCGGAACGGGTCGGGCTGGGCCCGGCGCAGGCCCCAGGAGGTGAGGGCCAGCAGCACCCCGAAGACGGCGCCGATCAGGCCGAGCGCAGCGAAGAGCCCGGGGCCGCTCTGGGCGGCGCGGGAGACGAGCTCGGGCTCAGCCACCGCTGGAGCGGCGGACCGGGCCGCTTCGATGGCGATGGCCTGGCGCACCAGGGGCTCGCCGGTGACGCTGAGCAGCAGGGCGCTCGCCAGCCCGGCCCCGACACCGACCAGGGCGGCCACGCCGATCATCGAGCGCAGGCGCGCGGGATCGAACGGTCGCAGCATCGTCAGCCGCGCGTGTCGACGCCGGTCAGTGGCAGGGGACGCCGACGAGGTGGCGCCCGTCGTGGAACAGCTCGTGGAGGAAGGGGCCGCTCTGGCCCACCGCGGTCGACACCACGCCACCCTCCATCAGCACCGTCCAGAACAGGGCCAGGGCCAGGGCGGCGACGAGCCACCCCCAGGCTGGCCGCGTGACGGCGGTTCGGGAACCGGGATCCTGGGTGAGCTCCATGTGCTGCCTCCATCCTCGTGGAGTGGACCGTTGTGGCCCACGGGCGCCGCACCTGGTGTCCTGGCTTGCCGGAGGAGCTCCGGTCACAGTGGCGGGACCGCATCGGACTTGCACCGATTTCCCCAAAGGCGTGCGACGTTGACGAGGAACCTAGCGCGCTCTCCGCCAGGGTGGTTGATCCCCATTAGCGTCCAGGCGGTGACCGACGCCCAGCCTTCGGCCGCCGAATGGGTCGCCGCCTTCGCCGCCCGCCTGGGACTGGACGCGCCCACCGACGGGGAGGTCGAGACCCTCCTGGAGCTGGCGGCGGTGGCCGCCCACGCCAGCGAGCGCATCGCCGCCCCCCTCGCCTGCTGGCTGGTGGGCCGCGCCGGCCAGACCCCGGCAGCCGCCCTCGAGGCCGCTCGCCAGCTGTAGCGGAGGAGGGAGGGGGATTCGAACCCCCGGTCCGTCTCCGGACTGCAGTTTTCAAGACTGCCGCCTTCGGCCGCTCGGCCATCCCTCCGGCTCGGAGGAAGGCTACCGGCGGATGCGCTGGCGCCAGGTGTTCACCCAGGCGTCGGCCTCGCGGAAGGCTTCGGTGGCCTCCGCTCGGCGGGCGGCGCTGCCCTCGCTGGCGGCGGGGTAGCAGCCCAGCAGCTTGACCTCGGCCAGGGAGGCGTGGACCTGGCGCAGGCAGTCGGCCACCACCTCGTCGGCGATGTGGCCGACCACGTCGATCAGAAAGCAGTACTGGCCCAGGGCCTGCTTGCGGGGCCGGCTCTCCAGCTTGATGAGGTCGAGGCCGCGAGCGGCGAACTCGCCCAGGATGGCGTGCAGCGAGCCGGGGGCGTTGTGGCGCTGGAAGAGCACGATGGAGGTGAGGTCGTGACCGGTGGGCGCCGGCAGGCCGGCCTCCTCGCGGGCCACCAGCACGAACCGGGTGGCGTTCTCGGGGTGGTCCTCGATCGACTCGGCCACCACCTCGAGGTCGTACAGCCGGGCGGCCAGGCGGGTGCCGATGGCGGCCGAACGGGGCGGGCAGGCGCCGGCGGCCACCATCCGGGCCGCGTCAGATGTGGAGGGGGCGGCCACCTCCCTGGCGCCGGCGAGGTGGGTGGAGAAGTAGCGCCGGCACTGGGCCAGGGCCACCGGGAAGGAGACGACGTGCTCGATCTGGTCGAGGGCCAGGCCGGCCGGGGCCAGGAGGTGCTGGTGGACCGGCAGCACCACCTCGCGCTGGATCAGCAGGTCGTGCTCGAACACCAGGGCGTCGACGGTGACGTTGACCGTGCCCTCGATGGCGTTCTCGACGGCGACGAAGCCCAGGTCGGTGCGGCCCTCGGTCACCGCCGCCAGCACGTCGGGGAAGGTGGGCAGGTCGACCAGCTCGTGGTCAGCCAGGTCGGCCTCGCTGAGTAGCGCCTCCTCGGAGAAGGTTCCCGGCGGGCCGAGGTAGGCGATGGTGGCCATCCGCGCCGGATCCTACGCACGGGTGCATGAGGAGCACCTCGCTAGCCTCGGGACAGCCATGGACCGCCCCGCCCTCGAGGCTCTGCTGGCCGCCGTCGCCGCCGGCCGGGTCGAGCCGGCCGACGCCACCGCCCGGCTGGCCCGCCTCCCCTATGCCGAGCTCGGGATGGCCCGGATCGACCACCACCGGGCCCTGCGCCAGGGGATGCCCGAGGCGGTCTACGGGCCGGGCAAGACGCCGGCCCAGTGCGTGGCCATCGTCGCAGAGCTCCTCGAACACGCCAGCGGCCCGGTCGTCCTGACCCGCACCGATGCGGCGCAGCGGGACGTGGTGTTGGGGGCTCATCCCGGGGCGCTCGTCACCGGGCACACGCTGGTGTGGCGGCCGGCCACCCCCCGGGACGTGGCCGTGCTGGTGGTGACCGCCGGCACCGCCGACGGGCCGGTGGCCGAGGAGTGCGTGGCGGTCCTCGCCGCGTTCGGGATCGGGGCCAAGCTCCTGGCCGACTGCGGTGTGGCCGGCATCCACCGCCTCCTCGACGAGGTCGACGCCCTCGCCGCCGCCGACGCCGTGGTGGTGGTGGCGGGCATGGAGGGGGCTCTCCCCTCGGTGGTGGCCGGGCTGGTGGCGGCGCCGGTGGTGGCCGTGCCCACCTCGGTCGGCTACGGGTCGTCACTCGATGGCATCACCGCCCTCCTGGCCATGACCTCGTCGTGCGCGCCGGGGGTGGCCGTCGTCGGCATCGACAACGGCTACGGGGCGGCGTGCGCCACGGCCCGGGCCCTCCACGGCCGATGACGACGACCGCCTGGTTCCACTGCTTCTCGGGGATCTCCGGCGACATGGCCCTCGGTTCGCTGCTCGACGCGGGCGCCGACCTCGACGAGGTTCGGGCGCTGCTGGGGCGCCTCGGCGTGCAGGGCTGGTCGGTGGAGCCCGAACCCGTCCTGCAGGCGGGGCTGGCGGCCACCCAGGCCGGCGTGCGGGTCCACGACGACCAGGTGCACCGCACCTTCAGCGCCATCGAGGCGATGCTGGCCGGCGCCGGGCTGCCCGCCCGGGTGCACGAGCGGAGCCTGGCCACCTTCCTGGGCCTGGCCGAGGTGGAGGGAGCCCTCCACCGGCGCCCGCCCGCCCAGGTCCACTTCCACGAGGTGGGCAGCCTCGACGCCATCGTCGACATCGTCGGCACGTGCGCGGCCCTGGAGGTGCTGGGCATCGACGACGTTCGGGCGTCGGCCGTGGCCACCGGGACCGGCATGGTGCGGTCGGCCCACGGCCTGCTCCCCAACCCGGCGCCGGCCACCGTCGCCCTCCTGGCCCGGGCCGGCGCGCCCTCCTTCGGTCGCCCCGAGACCGTCGAGCTGACCACTCCGACGGGCGCCGCCCTCCTCGCCGCCCTGGTGCCGCCGGACGGCTTCGGCCCCCTGCCCTGCCTCGTGCCGACCTCGGTGGGCTACGGGGCCGGCACCCGCCACCTCGACGGCACCCCCAACGTGACCCAGGTGGTGGTGGGCACGGTCGAGCCCACCGGCGCCCAGGGCCAGCCGCTCGCGGTGGTCGAGGCCAACCTCGACGACGCCACCGGCGAGGTGCTGGGTCACACCCTCGGCGCCCTGCTGGCGGCCGGTGCCGTCGACGCCTGGATCACCCCGTCCACCATGAAGAAGGGCCGACCCGGCCACGTGGTGAGCGCCCTGTGCGACGGCGCCCTGGCCGCGCCGGTGGCGGCGGTGCTGGCCAACGAAACCGGCAGCCTGGGCGTGCGGGTCACCCGGGTCGAGCGGGTCGCCGCCGCTCGCCGCCTCGAGGAGGTGGACGTCGCCGGCGTGACCGTGCGGGTCAAGGTCAGCCCGGGCCGGGTGAAGGCCGAGTTCGACGACGCCGCCCACGCCGCCCGGGTCCTCGGACGCCCCGCACGCGAGGTCGTGCAGCTGGCCGAGGAGACCTGGCGCCGCCACGACCGATCACCCGCGGCCGGCAGGCAGCTGCTGCCCCCTCCCGAGGCCGGCTGACCGGGCTCTGTCCGCTCACAACCAGAAACGATTCTGCGCTGAGCGGTGGCGCGCCTTCTCTCCATGCGCGACAGTCTGCCCACGACCTTCAGCAAAAAGGAGTTCCCGATGGCCAAGGCGATCAAGGTGGAGCAGTACGTCCTGCTCCCCGCTCGGGGGCTGCGGGCCAAGAGCCGGGGCGCCGGCACCGAGGCTCAGGCCTTCCTCCGCAGCACCGAGACCAGCGGTGCCGAGGGAGTGACCCTCGAGGGTCGCCAGGTGCCGATGCGGGTGATCGACTCCATCAGCCCGGACGGCGCCAAGCTGGTCGAGCTGCCCTCGCAGTCGATGCTCGCCATCCGGTCGCTCCTGCCGTCGCTGCGCCTGGTGCCGGTGCGGTACTACACCCCCGCCACCGCCCCGCTGATGGAGGTGGCCACCCAGGCGGCCCGGGCGGCGGCCACGGCGCCGACGATCACCATCAAGGTGCTCTCCAAGGCCGGGAAGAAGCCGGTGGTCGGAGCGATCGTTGTGGCCTTCACCGATGCCGAGAACGGGGTGGGCGCCCAGGGCGTCTCCGACAGCGAGGGCAAGGTGGAGCTGAGGCTGGGCTCGGCCTGCGCAGAGGTCCAGGCCCTTTATGTGTACCCGGCCGACGCCTACTGGACGTTGCGCAAGAGGAACCTCACGATCAAGACCGGCACCGTGGTCAGCCTCCTGCCGCTCGACCTCGGCTACACCGACGCCCTGCGGTTCTTCTATTGCAACCCCGAGCTGGCGGTCGGCACCGGGGTCACCGTCGGCGTCCTCGACACCGGCATCGCCAACCACCCCGACCTGGTCATCGACGGTGGGGCCAACACGGTGACGGGCGAAGACCCCAAGGACTTCGGCGACAACGGCAAGGGCGGCCACGGCACCCACGTCGCCGGCATCATCGCAGCCCGGGGCGAGGCGCCCACCGGCGTGCGCGGGGTGGCGCCCGGCGTCACGCTGCGGGCCTACCGGGTCTTCGCCCGGAACAGCGGCAGCGCGTCCAGCTTCGCCATCGCCAAGGCCATCGACCAGGCAGTCCTCGACAAGTGCGACCTGCTCAACATGAGCCTGGGCGGCGGCTCGCCCGATCCCGTGCTCGCCGCGGCCATCGAGGACGCTCGAGCGGACGGCACCCTGTGCATCATCGCCGCCGGCAACGGTGGACGGCAGCCGGTGAGCTTCCCCGCCCTCCTCGGATCGGCCGTCGCCGTGTCCGCCTTCGGCCGCAAGGGCACCTTCCCGACCAGTGCGGCTGAGGTCGAGAACATCGCCAGCCCCTACGGCACCGACAAGAAGAACTTCGTGGCCGACTTCAGCAACGTCGGCCCCGAGATCGACCTCACCGGTCCGGGGGTGGCCATCATCTCCACGGTCCCCACGGGCCACACCGAGATAAGCGGCACGTCGATGGCCTGCCCGGCCGTGACGGGCGCGGCGGCGGCGGCCCTGGCCGGTTCGGACGTCCTCAAGCAGAAGCGGGACGGAGCCCGGTCCGATGCCATGGTGAAGGCCCTGCTGGCCACGGCGACGCCGCTCGGCTTCGGTCCGCCGTTCGAAGGCCACGGGCTGCCGATGCCGGAGTAGGGCGACGTGGCCAGATCCAGGTTCATCCTGCGGTACCGGGGGCAGGGCTCGGCCCCCGACGCCGATGTGGCCAGGGTCGCGGGCCTGACCGAGGCGGCCGTGGTGGAGTCGGCGCCGAGGATGCTGCTGGTCGAGTCGGATCGGGCGCCCCTGGAGGCGCTGGTCGACACGCTGGAGGAGTGGGTGATGGCGCCGGAGCAGGCCTTCCCGCTGCCCGACGTACGCCGGCGGGCCGAACGTCCGCCAGATCCGGACCGCCACTAGCCGGCCTCGGCCCGCTATGTTCGGGTCGGGGCGCGAAGTCGCCCGGAACGGGGGAAGCGAAGATGGCGGGTTCCGGTGAGCTGTCCAAGGACAGCGGTGGGGCGTGGGCGTTCCGCGTCCTGTCGTCCGACGGCGACGTCGTCGCCGTGAGCGAGGACGCAGGGTTCCCGTCGAAGTCCGAAGCGAGGGCCACGCTGGCCGAGCTGCTCAAGGGCGGCTTCGACGGTCCCATCACCGAGGAGGCGACGCTCGCCTGCGGTGCTGAGATCACCGAGGACACCACCCTCGAGAGCGACCTGGTCTGCTCCGGCGCGCCCGCCTTCATCATCGCCGCCGACAACGTGACGCTCGACCTCAACGGCTTCACCATCACCGGCAAGGGCGCCCTCAGCCGGGGCGGGCCGGCGATCCTGTTCCGTGGGGTCAAGGGCTCCACGGTGCAGAAGGGCACGATCCGGCGCTTCGGCGCCGGCGTGGCCCTCCAGGGCGGGTCGGCCAACGTCGTGCAGAACCTGACGATCGTCGACAACGTCGGTGGAGACGAGGGTGAGTTCGGCGACGGCATCGCCGTGATGGGTTCCAGCGCCAACCGGATCCAGGGGAACACCGTGGCCCGGAACGGCCCCTTCAGCGGGATCTCGCTCATCGGGCCGTCCTCGGAGAACGAGATCCGCAACAACATCGTGACCGACAACAACATGCTCCCCGGTGAGCCGGCGGCCGGCCGCCAGGACATGGGTATCCGGATCGAGGGGCCTCAGGCCAACGGCAACAAGGTCACGGGGAACACCGTCACCGGGAGCGGGGCCGACGGGATCGTCATCCTCCCCACCTGCAACGACCGCGCCACCGGCTGCGTCGGCAGCCAGCCCAACGAGGGCAACGAGATCGCCGACAACCTCAGCCACCGCAACGGCACCAGTGGTCAGGGCAGCGGCATCCGCCTGTTCTGCGTGGCCAACCCCGTCGCCGCGGCCAAGACCAGGGTCACGGGCAACGAGGCCAACGAGAACCGCACCCACGGCATCGCCGTCGACGCCGTGGGCAACGCCCAACCGGGGCCCACCGACAACACCCTCACCGGCAACCACGCCCACAACAACGCCCAGTTCGACGGCTTCGACGGCAACCTCACGCCGGTGTGCGGCACGAACACCTGGGAGGCCAACGACTTCGACCGGGTGAACCAGCCGTGCGTCGGAAACAGGGCTCCGACGCCCGGTTGAGCCCGGGACGCAGGGCCCTAGTGGGCGGAGTGGGTCTCCATGGCCAGCTCGTAGGCCGGGCAGGCCTCGGTGCAGTCGCTGTCGACGCCCTCGGGCGGGAAGCAGTGGGGGCAGTCGGGGCCGCACTCGCCGTGGGCGGTGCGCTGCATGTCCTCGAACGAGCTGATGAAGTCGAGCGCCCCTTCCTTCTGGCCCATCTCGGAAAGCTTGTACCGGCCCTCGTCGACCCGCGCGACGTAGCCGTCGGCCACCATCCCGTCGAGGTGCTCGAGGCCGGTCTCGGCGTCGACGCCCAGGAACCGCTGGAGGATCTTGGTGTCGACCTCCTCGCCGAAGCCCTCACCCCGCATCCAGACCATCACCTGGAGGATCTCGCTGCGCCAGTACATGGCCTGCAGCGCCGTGCGTCCGGGCGCCTGGGTTTCGTCAGACATCGAGATGGCCTCCTCAGGCGCCGAAACGTGAGGGTCACTGTACCGCGCCCCCGCCGCTTTCGACACCGCGGCTAGGGAGCGGGCTGCTCGTCGACCTTGAGGGACAGCGAGTTCATGCAGAAGCGCTGGCCGGTGGGCTTGGGCCCGTCCGGGAACACGTGGCCGAGGTGCGAGCTGCAGCGGGCGCAGCGGACCTCGACCCGCCGCATGCCGTGGGCCCGGTCCTCGACCATCTCGACGGCGTCGGGGGAGAGCGGCTCGGTGAAGCTGGGCCAGCCCGAACCCGACTCGAACTTGGTGGCCGAGGAGAACAGCGGGTTGCCGCACGCCCGGCACGAGAAGGTGCCGTCGCCGTGCCAGTCGACGTACTCGCCGCTCCACGCCCGCTCCGTCCCCGCCTGCCGCAGCACCTGGTACGCCTCGGGCGACAGCTCGGCCCGCCACTCCGCGTCGCTCTTGTCGACCCGCTCCACCTGTTCTGCCATCTCCCGATTCTGGCGCGCGCCCGCCCCTACCGGGCGCGGGCGGGCTCTCCCCACCCGCCGAGAGCGAGGAGAGCCGACGCCACGACCAGGCACGTCGCTCCTGAGCCGTGTCCTGGTTCCCCCACTTCGCTCACGTTCGGGGTCGAATGGGAAGGGGGAGGGCTCCCCCACCTGCCGACCTGCCGCGGGGAGGGGTCCCCTTGTCGGGCAGCCAACGCTTCTGTCCAATGGGGCCATGACCTCCCGCACTGGCAACTTCATCCGGCGGCCGCTGGCGCTCGCGGGTGCCGCCACCGTCGCATTGCTCTCGATCACCGGGGTGACCCTCGTCGGGCCCGGCGTCCTGGCGGGGGAGAGCAGGAGCGCACCGCTGCCCGTGGCCATGCCGTCGGCTTCCTCCGCCGTTCCGGCTCCGCCCCCGGCCAACATTGAGCCTGCGCCGGACCCGGAACCCTCGATCACCGTGGCCGTGGCCAAGCCCCGTCCCGCGTCATCGAAGGCGGCGGGCCGACGCCCGACCCGGGCCGTCAAGAAGCCCTCCACACCCAAGCTGGTCTCGGCCACCACCGTCCCCTACCTGGACGGGGCCTTCGTCAAGGATGCCTTCACCGTCCTTCCCAGCAGCTGAGCTCGGCGCCCTCGGCCATGGGTTCAGCCCGGAATCGCCTGCAGATCCTGCGAGGTGAGGATGCCGTGGTCGAGGAGATGCTGCCCGAGCTCGTACCGGGCCAGGCTGCCCTCGAAGTAGAGGCCCTCTGCAGCCAGCCGCTCCCTGACCCGCTCGATGTGCTTGCGGACCGCCGTCCTGGTCCAGGGATGGCCCAGCAGCTCCGCTGCCTGCAGGTAAGTGAGCGGGTGGCCGCTGCGGCGGGGCCAGGCCTGCAGGAGCGGGGAGAACAGGGCGGTCAGGGCCAGACGGTCGGCGTCGGTGATCCGGATATCGGAGGAGATGATGGTGTCGGTGGAGACCAGCTGGCCGGGCTGGTGCCGAGCGAGCAATTCGGCGGGCACCTGGACCTCGAGGCGGTGGGTAGAGATGACGCCCCGCACCAGCACGCCCAGAGGGGCGACGGCGATGGCGTGGCGCTGGCCGGGACCGAGGTCGATCATCGACGGTCCGGCGCCGGTGTCAAGGAGGAGAGTGCGCTTGGCGCTGTCGTTGTTCACCCACCAGCAGCCGTCGAAATCGAGGCTCACGGCCCGAGCCGAGATACCCATGTCGTTCGGGTCAAGGCCGATGACCCCCGCATCCGAGTCCATCCGGCCGAAGCGCAGCGGCTGGCCTTCTCGCACGCTGTAGCGCTCATCCCGGCGCTGCACCACGACCTGGTCTGTCGAGGGCACCTCGTGTCGCTCCTTTCGGTATCGTGCGGATCGGCCGACGGGCGGGGGTGATGGTGGCCAGCGAAAGGGTACCGCGACCCGAACCGACGCCCGGCTTCCGAGTGGGCCCCTTCGACGATCCCGACCGCTACGAGATCGGTGCGCCGGTCGAGGCGGGAGCCGAGGGCGTGCTCTACCGGGGCCGGCTACGGACTCCCACCACGCGACTCGAGCTGTCGGTCGCCGTGAAGGCCCTCCAGCCGACCTTCGCCGGCCAGGTCGACCAGTGGGCGGCCCGGTGGCGGGACCAGGTCGAGCTGCTCCGCTCGCTGCAGATCCCCGGTCTGGTGGCCGTGCGTGAGGGCTTCGTCGGCGCCCAACCCCATCGGGCCGGCACCGAGAACCCCCCCGGTCGCAACCTGTACCTCGTCATGAACTGGGTGGACGGCGAACCCCTCGACGCCTGGGTCACCACCCACGCCCACGTCGATCATCGGGACGCGCTGAAGCAGCTGCTGCCCGTCGCCGTCGCCCTCGACCTGATGCATGGCGGCCAGCTGACCGGCGGGGTGCCGGTCGTGCACCGCGACATCAAGCCGGCCAACCTGCTCATGACCGAGGGCGGCGCCGTCCTCGTCGACTTCGGGCTCACCCGGGGGATGTCCTCCGGCCAGCCGCTCGGTCCGGCCGGGACGCCGGGCTACCTCGCCCCCGAGGTGCTGGCCGGCCGGGACTACACCCCGGCGGCCGACCGCTACGCCTTCGGGGCCACGGTGTACTTCCTGCTGACCGGTAGCCACCTACCGCCCGGGCTCAGCGCCGAGGAGGTCCGCCAGGGCCTCGCCCAGGTCCCCGGGGAGCTGGCCGACCGGATCGTGTCCATGGTCGGCCCCGATCCCGCGGCCCGCCCCACCGCCCTGGCCAACTGGGTGGCCCAGCTGCGCCAGAGCAGCCTCGGCGACGACATGCCGGTCGCCGAGGTCCTCCCCGCCCCCACCCCGCTGGTCGTTCCCAAGGCCACCCGGCGCCGACGGAAGCCCGGCCGGGAATGGCACGCCTTCCGCCGGCACCTGCATGAACGCCCTAAGTTGAAGGTGCTCCTCACCCTCCTGTTGCTGGTGCCCATGGCCGGCGCTGCCAGCAGGACCCCGGCCGGTGAGCGTGCCGTTGGAGCCGTCGGTCTGAAGCCCTCGACGACGATCTCTGGGCCGACCCCGACCACAGAGCCGACGACCAGCTCCACCTTGGATCCCACCACGTCTGTGTCCCCGTCGCCCTCTCCGTCGCCGCCGCCGTCCCCGCCGGTGTCCCTGATGACCTCGGTGACGCCGGTCACCTCGAGGCCCAAAGCGAGTTCGGGGAGCAGGATCGCTTTCATCCGAAGGACCGGACCGGAGGACCCTGCTCCCAAGGTGTACGTGATGAAGGCCGACGGAAGCGAACAGACCGAGGTGGCGGCTACGACGCGCGGGAGCGATCTCCGCTGGTCGCCCGACGGGACGAGGTTCGCCTTCGCCGACGTCGGAGGCATCTACGTGATGAACGCCGACGGCACGGGTGAGCGGAGGGTCAGCACCGGTGACGCCGGCATGGGGCCGAGCTGGTCGCCGGACGGCACCCGGCTGATCTACCGGAGCCTGGAGGGCGAGAGCGGCATCGACGTGGTGAACGCCGACGGCACCGGCCAGCGGAGGCTGACCGACGGAGAGGCGAGTAGCCCGGCCTGGTCTCCCGACGGGAACAGGATCGCCTTTTGGGCTAGCGGCGCCAATGGTAGCGAGATCTTCGTCATGAACCTCGATGGCGGCGCACGTCGCCAGCTGACCAGCCTCGGCGGGTTCTCCGACTCGCCGGCCTGGTCGCCAGACGGGGCCAAGATCGTCTTCCGGCACAACTCCGAGCTCATGGTCGTCGGCGCCGGCGGCGGCGGCCCCAGGTCGCTCGCCAGCCCGGGCGGCACCGGGGCCGTCAACCCCCAGGGCAGCGGCGCCAACAAGCTCGCCACCGCAGGAGGCGACCCGGGGGAACCCAGCTGGTCGCCCGACGGCAGCAGGATCGCCTACACCATCTACCGGTCAGGCCAGCAGTGTGCCATCTGGGTGATGAACGCCGACGGCAGCGGGCAGGCCCCGGTCACCGACGGCTCCCGGTGCGACGGGTACGCCACCTGGCAGCCGACGCCGCGCTGATGGTTCGGCTCGACCCTCACCCCCCGGTCCCGTGAGGCGCCGGCCACCCCCAGGGCGATCTGGGGGGGATCCGGCATGGACGCGACCTCGGGGAAGCCTGACAATCGTGGGGTGAGAGCCGACCTCGAAGCCACCTTCGCCCGCCACATCGACGATCTCACCGGATCGGACCCGTTTCGGCGGCTCGAGTCCGGTGAGGCGCCCCGTGAGGAGTACGACAGGTTCCTGGCCAATCTGATCCGTTCGCACGCCAGCTCACCGCCGCTGATCGGCTTCCTCTACGCCCTGGCTCCGCCCGCAGCCCGGGCCGACGTCCTGCACAACCTGCTGGAGGAGCTCGGCCTCGAGGACGACGAGGGGGTGGCCCACCCCGCCATGCTCGGTGCCCTGGCCGCCGGCGCCGGCCTCACCCCGGTCCTCCCCGAGCTCGAGCGCCTGGCCGAGCTCGATCTGCGCCAGATCGCCTCGGAGCCTCTGCTCTACGGCACCCTGCGGGAGGTCGGGCTGGCGGCGCTGTGCGAGATCGTGGCCTTCGAGCTGATGCTCTCCCAGGTGGCCCGCCGGATCGAGCGCTTCCTGGCCGACCACCGGGACCTGGCGCCGGAGGCGCTCGCGTGGTTCTCCCACCACGCCGAGGCCGACATCGCCCACGCCGAGCAGGGTCTGGCCCACATCGAGGCCTACGTCCGCCACTACGGCATCGGCGAGGAGGACGCGGGCACCATCATCGAGCTGACGATGCGGGACAACCCCTTCTTGAAGCGGTACTTCCGCCAGGTATCGCCCACCACCGTCCCCGCCGCTCCCTGATGAGGCTGCGGAGCGCCACCGTCTACGCGCTGGAGATACCGTTCGTCGAGTCGTTCCGCCACAGCGCCCACGCCCGCCACGCCAGCGACTCGGTGGTGATCCGGGTCGTGGACGACGGCGGCGTCGCCGGCTACGGCGAAGGGGCGGCCCGGCCCTACGTCACCGGTGAGACGCCCGACGGCATGGTGGAGCACCTGGCCGGCGACCTGTGGCCAGGCATGGTCGGGGTCGAGCTCCCCCACCCGCTCACCGACGGCCTGGGGGCGGTCGACGCCGCCATCGCGCAGGTGGCGCGGCCCGGCGTCGTGGCCCCGAACGCGGCCCGCTGCGCCCTGGAGCTAGCCGTTGTCGACTGCGCCCTGCGAGCCAGCCACACCTCGGTCGGCGCCCTGCTCCCCCCGGTCCGGCGCAAGGTCACCTACAGCGGCGTCATCTCCTCGGGGTCCCCCGAGGCCGCCGCTCGCACGGCCCGCCAGATGCGGCTCGTGGGGGTCACCGCGGTCAAGCTCAAGGTCGGCGCCGGGGGCAGCCTCGATGAGGTGGCCGCCGCCCGCGAGGCCCTCGGACCCGGGATCTCCCTGCGCCTCGACGCGAACGGGGCGTGGGATCTCGAGGAGGCTCTCAGGCTCGTCCAAGCCCTGGAGCCGTTCGCCATCGCCTCGATCGAGCAGCCGCTCCCTCGCGACGCCGAGCTCGGAGCCCTCCGGGCCCTCCGGGAGGCGAGCCCGATCCCGCTGATGGCCGACGAGTCCCTGGTCACCCGCCAGGATGCCGAGGCGCTCCTGGCCGAGGGTGCGGTCGACCTGTTCAACGTCCGGGTCTCCAAGTGCGGCGGCCTCCACGGCGCCGCCGAGATCGCCCGGCTGGCCGCCGACGCCGGCGTGGGGGTCCAGGTCGGCAGCCAGGTCGGCGAGACGTCCATACTCTCCGCCGCCGGCCGCCACCTGGCCGCCTGGCTGCCCGAGGTGGCCTTCGTCGAGGGGTCCTACGGGACCCTGCTGCTCACCGAGGACGTGAGCGTCGAGTCGGTGCGCTTCGGCCACGGCGGACAGGCGCCGGTCCTGGACGGGCCTGGCCTCGGTGTCGAGGTGCAGGAGGAGCGGCTGCGGCGACACGCCCGCCGGGTGGTGCAGCTCACGGGGCCGGGCCGATGATCTCGATGCCCAAGGTGGGGCTGCAGGCCCGGGAGGCGCTCCACGCCCGCCGCTTCCGCCGGGCGCTGGCCGATCCGCGGGCCACCCAGGCCCACCTGCTGCTGGACCTGGTCCGACGCAACGCCGACACCGCCTTCGGCCGCGAGCACGGGTTCGGCGGGATCCGCGGGCCGGCCGACTTCGCCGCCCGGGTGCCGGTGCGCGACTACGAGGGCTTCCGGCCCTGGGTGGACCGCATCGAGGGCGGCGAGGACGGCGTGCTCACCACTGACCCGGTCACCATGTTCGCCTCCACCAGCGGCACCACCGCCGCGCCCAAGCTGATCCCCGTCACCGACCGCTGGCGGGCGCAGATGGCCGCGCTCATGCGCCTGTGGATGCACCGCACGCTCACCGACCACCCCCGCTTCCTGGACCACCGGGTGCTGCTCATCGCCAGCCCGGCGGTCGAGGGGACGACGGCCCGCGGCGTTCCGATCGGATCCCTCTCCGGGCAGTCCTACCAGCGGATCCCCCGCCTCGTGCGCCGTAGCTACGCCATCCCCGACGCCGTCGCCCTGGTCGACGACCCGGACACCCGGTACTTCCTCACCATGCGGCTGGCGCTCGCCCACCGGGTCTCGTCCCTCGGCACCCCGAACCCGACGTCGCTGCTCCGACTGGCCGACGCGGCGGAGGCCCGGGGCCCCGACATCGTCCGCGCCATCGCCGAGGGGACGCTCGGCGTCACCGACCGCCAGCGGGCCGGGCTGCCCGCCGACCTCCTCGGACGCCTCGGCGCCGGCCTGCGCCCCGATCCCGGGCGAGCCCGGTTCCTCGAGGGCGTCCTGACCGAGCACGGGGCCCTGCGGCCCGGGCCGTGCTGGCCTGACCTCGACGTCATCGGCTGCTGGCTCGGCGGCTCGGCCGGCCTGCACGCAAGTCGCCTGGCCGAGCACTTCGGCGCCACGGCCCAGCGCGACCTCGGTCTCCTGGCCACCGAGGGCCGGATGACGATCCCGGTCGCCGACGCCACCGCGGCGGGGCCCCTGGCCGTGCACGCCACCTACTTCGAGCTCATCCCCGAGGAAGAGCTCGACGCATCGTCGCCGACGGTGTTGGGGGCCCACGAGCTGGAGCTGGGGCGGCGCTACGCCATCCTCCTCACCGGCGGCAACGGCCTCTACCGCTACGACATCAACGACATCGTGGAGGTCCGCGGCTTCTGCGGCGCAACCCCGACGGTGGCCTTCGTGCGCAAGGGCCGGGACATGGTCAGCATCACGGGCGAGAAGCTCCACCTCAACCACGTCCAGGCGGCGGTGGGCCAGGCCAGCCGCGACACCGGGCTTTGGGTGCGGGAGCTGCGGCTGATCCCCGACGCCGAGGCCTGCCGCCACGACCTCCTCGTCGAGTTCCAGGGCCAGGTCCCAGACCGCTCGGGGATGCTGGCCTTCCTGTCCGCCTTCGACCGGGCTCTGCAGGCCGGGAACCCGGAGTACCGCTCCAAGCGCACCTCGGGCCGACTGCTCCCCCCTCAGCTGTCCACCATGGGGCCCGGGTGGTCGGAGCGGACCTGCCTGGCCGAGCTGCGGGGCCGACGCCGCGAGGCCCAGCACAAGTGGAGGGCGATGGGCGTGGCGTGGGACGAATCGAGCCGGGCCGCCGTCGTCGCGTCCGTGGCCCTGACTTCGCCTCCCGTCGACGGAGCGACCGCGCCGGGTTGAGCTCACCCCAGGCCCTCGAGGATCACGGGGTAGGTGTCGCGGACGGCGTTGCGGCCGAAGAGGACGTCGAGGTGGCCGTAACCCGGCAGAACGTGCAGGGCGTGGTAGCCGGGTCGGTGGCCGTCGAGGAAGGCGAAGGTGCGCTCCTGGCTCTCGGGCAGGAAGCACTTGTTGTCACGGCCGGCCAGCAGCACGAAGCGGGCGTCGGTCTGAGGGGGCTGGGCCACCACCGAGGCCGGGAGCTGGGGGAAGGCGTCGCTGGTGACCAGGTGGCCCCGCCGCACCGAGCGGCCCATCTGGAGGAAGAACGAGAACGGCACATCGGCGAACTCGCCGTCGATCCAGTCGTGGGTGGCGTCGGTGATGTTCTCGTGGGACCACAGGGCGGGAAAGCCGGCGCCGTAGGTGAAGCTGACCATCCGGCACACGGTGTGATCGCACTCGCGGTGGGTGAGCCGGACGAAGGCGACCACGGCCCGGGCCCGCCAGTCCGACGGCGGGTCGAGCCCCCAACGGGGGCTGACGAAGGGCATCAGCCTGGCGAACTGGGGCACGACGACGCGGAGCTTGACCTGGGCCAGCGGCGACACCACGGGGTGGAGCGACATGGCGTTCGACACGATGGTGTCGACCCTGGGCAGCAGGCCCGCCACCGCCGACAGCACGAAGCTGGACGACCCCTGGCAGTGGACCACCGCCTTCATCGAGTCGGCGCCGGTGTGGGCCAGGACGGCGTCGACGGCGGCGGGGTGGTCGTGGACGGCAGCCTGGTCGAGGTCCCACTCGTTGGGGGGGAGATCGATGCTGGCCCTCCAGTTCTCGAGCCACACGTCGTAGCCCTCCTCGACCAGGACGTCGACCAGCGTCGTCTGCTTAGGGGGGCGGAAGATGTCGGCCCGCACCCCGGCGCCGTGCACCATCAGGACCGGCCCTCGCGTGGGTGGGCGGGGCCCGGTGACGTGGTGCAGGTTCAGCACCATGCCGTCGCCCGCGATGAAGGGGACGACGGTGGTCTCGAGGGGAGCCGCGACGGTCACTTCGTGGCCTTCCTCCGGCTCACCTTGAAGGGCTTCTCGATGAAGGTCGGGACCGGTGCGGGATCGGCCTCGAACCGGGGGGCGTCGGGGAGGTCGGGCCAGGTCGGGTGGTTCCGGTCCGGCTTCCACCGAGCCACCTCGTCGACCTTGATCGGGTAGACCGTGAGCTCGCCGTCGGACTGGAAGTGAAGCCGCAGGAACCCCTTGTGGCCCTCGATGGCCAGGGCGGAGAAGAGCTCGTTGGTGTTCCGGCCGAAGAGGCCGATGTGGTCGGCAGCCAGGAGGTAGGCACTGAACAGCAGCGGACCGACCGCCGCCCCGACGGCGGCCGCGCCCGCCACCGGGACCCGGCGCCCACCGACCCGGCCCCGGAGGAGCGAGGTGGCGGCCAGGGCGGTGGCGACGTGGGCCACGCCGTGGGCCACGCCGGGACCCCAGTCCTTCGGCGCCTTCTCCTTCGAGAAGGCCACACAGGCCCCGATGGCCCCCGCCGCGGCGAGGCCGGTGGCCACCCACGGGCGCCGGGCGCGGGTGGCGCAGGCGGCCAGCCCGAGGTAGGCCAGGCCCGGCACGAAGACGAAGCCGCCGTTCGCGTAGATGGCGCGGGGCACGCCCCACCGCACGCGCTTGGACGCGGCGCGGGTCGGGAACTCCTTCCGCCGATCGAACAAGGCCGGCGGATCGGTCCTGAGCTGGGCGGGGAGCTCGAGGGTGGGGGGAAGGTGATGGGTAGCCGACAGGAAGGCTCCGCCCAGGCCGGCGGTGATCTTCTGCTCGCCGTCAGCCGCCTCGTAGCGGGCGTAGTGGTGGGAGTCGCCGGTGAGCGAGAGCCGCACGCGGGCATGATCGGGCACGATGTTGCGCTGGAAGTAGTCGAGGGTGTCGTAGGCCTGGGGCTTCTCCTCCCCGGCCTGGACCCACGCCGGCTTGGCCCAGCAGAGGATGATCTGGTCACCCTTGTCGACCTCTGCGGCCATCTTCTTGAAGTAGTCGACCTGGGGATGGTCGATGTAGGTGTCGAGCTGGATGTCGATGCCCCACAGCCACCAGCCGTGGGGCAGCTGGCAGGCGAAGTAGCTGCGCCGCTGCTCGGTCTTCCAGCCCCCGATCCACTGACCGCCGCAGAAGACCTGCTGGAAGGCCGTGAGGCCGTCGTACCAGTCGTGGTTGCCTGGTACGGCCACCATCACCCGCTTGTCGTCGGGCGGCGAGCAGGGCAGCATCGCCCGGAACGGCTTGATGAAGCGTTCCTTGTACTCGTCCATCGAGGCGGTCGGGTACACCTCGTCGCCGCCCAGGACGAGCAGGTTGCCCGCTCGGGTGCGGGTGCCCTCGACGGTCAGGGTCTCGGGGGCCAGGAGGCTGGCAACGGTCGCGGTGGCGTCGAAGCCATCACCGGTGTCGGCCACGTAGTCGACCCACAGCTCCTCGGCGTCCGAGCGGTAGACAACCCCCTGGCTCAGCACTCCCTGGACCTCTCGTCGGTCGCTGTAGCTGGTGAAGAGGCCGGAGACCAGGATGGGCTTCAACGACTTGAGCAGCACCGACGGCGCCAGCCAGCGAACCCGGGACCGGCGCTTGAACAGGTCCGGCTGCTTCACCTTCCTCCTCGCGCTCATCGGGGCGGCCGGGGACGGGGCCGGTGGAGGTAGACGGTGGCCAGCGAGCGGGCGAACATCCACCCGAAGCGAACCACCGCCGCCGGATGGCCCCGGAAGGTCGTGAGCTGGCGGGCGAACATCGCCGGCTCGATCAGGATGAGGCCGCGGGCCAGCTCGGTGACGGCGTCGTCGTCCTCCGGCTCGACGTGGCCTTCCAGGATGCGGGTGAACAGGCACGTGGTGTCCCGCCACGAGTCGAGGCCAGGATCGTTCCCCACGTCCTTGAAGCCGACCAGGGTCAGCGGGCGGCCGTCGTCGCCGGCCAGGAACCACAGGCGGTAGCGCATCACGGTCCGGCCCACGCTCTGCCCCGGCGCGAACAGGTGGAACCGTCCCCGCACGACCGGCAGGTGCTCGCCCCCGAACATCGGGGCGGTGACGTAGCCCATGGCGTCGCACAGGTGCTGGGGGTCGGCCAGGAAGGCGTCGAGGTCGTGGGTGCCGATGGTCAGGTGGAACCGGAGCCGGGCGCCCGCCACCTTGCCGTTGTGGTAGCCGGCGGCGTAGTCGGGGGCCCCGAGGGCGGCGAATCCGGCCATCTCCTCGGTGAAGTGCACGGCCTTGCCCACATCCCTGCGCCCGGCGGGTCCGCTCCCCATCATGCCTCCAACATCGTGTCGCACATGCGGTCGGCGAAGGCGGCGATGGTGAGGGAGGGGTTGGCCCCGACCGGACCCGGCATCACCGATCCGTCGGCGACGTAGAGGCCGGGCACGCCGAACACCCGGCCGTGGCCGTCGACGACGCCGTCGTTTGGATTGTCAGCCATGGGCAGCCCTCCGAGCGGGTGGACGGTGATGACGCGGCGAAGAAGGCCGAGCGGGTTGCGTTCATAGCGGCCGCACAGCGCTTCGGCCACCTGCTCCATGCGGTGCTCGAGGCTGGCGAAGTAGGCCTCGGAGGTGGCGGTGGTCCAGGTGCTGTCGAGCATCGGCTTGCGATCGCCGGCCCCGTCCCGCAGGTAGAGGAGCCCGTCCGGCACGTCGCGACCCATCCCGAGCACGGGCAGGGCGTGGGTGGACAGCGCGTTCGGTCCGAGCATGGCGCGAAGGGCGCCGGTGACGTTGGTGGAGGCCCGGCCGGTGACCCGGGCGCGCACCCGGGCCCAAGCGAAGCGGGCGGCGCGGGTGACCACGCCGCGAACCTGGGTGGCCTCGGCCAGCCACTCGAGGAACGCCGGGTACCCGGCGTCTTCGAGGTAGCTGCCCCAGTCGGCGGGGTTGCCGGTGTCGACGGCGTCGGGGGAGCGGATGTAGGAGGTGATGACCGGCCCTCGGGAGCCCTCCAGGACCCGGTTGGCGCCGAGGATGAAGCCGAGCAGGTCGCCGTTGCCGCAGAAGCGGGTGCCCATCGCCGGGCTGCGGAGCCCCAGGGTGTGGCGGTTGCGCAGGGCCAGGAAGGTCGAGCCGAGGGTCCCGGCCGCCAGCACCACCTCCCTGGCGTGCACGGTGCAGACCTCGAGCCCTCCGGTGTCGGTGGGCGTGCCCGCGTCCTCTGGCCGGTGCACCACGAAGTCGACCTCGAAGCCGGCGTCGCCGCGGCGCAGCTCCCGCACCTCGGATCGGACGCTGATCACCGCTCCCGCCTTGGCGGCCGACGACAGGTAGGTGTGGTCGAGGGTGTTCTTGGCGCCGTCGTTGCAGCCGATGTCGCACTCGCCGCACAGGCGACAGGTGCGCCGGCTGTCCGGGCCGTGCACGTTGGGGTAGAGGCCGTCGGGGAGCGGTCCCCCCACCCGACCTTCCCCGGCCGCGTCCAAGAACCGGATCCCGAGAGGGGCCAGCTTCCACTCGACCCCCGGGCCCATGAAGGCCGCCGCGTCGCGCATGGCCCGCGTCTTGCTGAGGTCGTGGGCCGTACCGGACGGCAGGGTCTGCACGTCGAGGAACCTCTCGACCGCCTCGTAGTGGGGCTCGAGGTCGTCGTACTGCACCGCCCACCGCTCGGTGCCGGACCGGTAGGGGTGGTCCTGCACGAACCACGACGGGTCCTTGCGCAGCAGCACGTTGGCGTAGATGAGCGACCCTCCGCCGAGGCCGCTGCTCACCAGGGCGTCGATGCCCTTGAACGACCACACGTCGAACATGCCGTGCAGCCCCTGGCTGGGGTCCCACAGGTTGTCGGCGACGCCCAGGGGGGACCGGGGAAAGCTTTGGGGGGCGTAGGCCTTGCCCCGCTCGAGCACGCACACCGAGCGGCCGCCCTCGGCCAGGCGGTGGGCGCTGACCGATCCGCCGAAGCCCGACCCGATCACGACGACGTCGAAGCGCTCACCTTCGACACCGCCGACCACGACCGCCAACTGCCCGCCTCCGATCCGAAGCCTGCGCCCGACGCTAGGGCCTGCGGACCGAGGCGCGCTAGCGAAGCACGTACTGGCGCACCGGGAACTCGTCGTCGGTGGGGTTGTCGTCGCTCACGCCGCCGACCCGCACGATGATGGCGAAGGTGCCGCCGGGCCCCGGGGGCAGCAGCTTCAGGCCGTCGAGGGCTCGGCGCTGCCCGGGTTTGAGGTCGACGGTGATGCGGTCGGAGGAGGGGGGCGAGCCGTCGAAGGGCTGGGTCATGGCGGTGACCGGCACCCCCCGCTCCGGCTGGTTCCCCTGGTTGGCCACCACGACCTGGAGGCGGACGGTGGGCACCTGGGCCAGCACCAGCACCTTTCCTGCCTCCTCTCCCACCGGACCGGGGTCGGGCGTGGCGACGACCACGGCGAGGTCGTGCACGGGGGCCAGGACCGAGCTGTTGCGCAGGGCGGTGACGAAGGTGCCGAGGACCGGAACCGACCACTCCTGGGCATCAGGCACCCAGCGGCTCTCGGGGGGGGCGTCGCTCCCGCGCGGGAGGTTCCGGGTGAACAGGCGGTAAGCCCCGTCGGTGGCCTCGAGGTCCCGACCCACCTCGGCCAGCGCCTGGACGGCGGTGACGGCGGGCGCAGCGCCGTCGAGGGCGACGTCGAAGGCGCCCCGCAGGGCCTTGACCGCCGAGGAGCGGCCTCCGAGGGAACCGATCAACAGGTCCTGGGCCAGCGCCCCGCCGGGGGGGGAGCTGACGTTGCGGGTGTCGGCCAGGGCGCTGTCGGCCTCGATCTCGATCCGGGACAGCTGGCGGTCGAGGAGGTCGCGCTCGAGGTCGAAGGCCCGTTCCTGCAGCGAGGCGAGGTCGCGGCCGGTGGCCGAGGATCGCTCGATGAGGGGCCGGACCTTGTCGAGGTAGGCCAGGGCCTCGGTGCGGGACTCACTGGGCGAGGTGTGGTTGGCCCCCAGGACGACGATGCCGACGACTAGGACGCTGAGCACGAGGAAGACCACGACCACGGGACGAATCGGGCCTCGTCGCGGGCCGAGCATGGCGCCGGACCGCCGCGTCGAGGGGCCCATCAGGCGAGGCCGACCCCGGGGGTCGGAGGGCTCAGCACGCTCGGGAGACCGTGGGGAACGGGTTCACGGCGCCGCCGCCGCCCGGGTGGATCTCGAAGTGCAGGTGGGGGCTGGTGCCCCGGGCGTTGCCACTGTTCCCGACGAAGCCGAGCACGGCGCCCTGGGCCACTTGACCGGGGCCGACCGATCCGTAGCCGGCCATGTGGGTGCCGTAGTAGGTGTTCCCGTCGCTGCCCTGCAGGTAGTAGCTGATGCCGCCGAGGCCGTTGCTGGAGCGGCGGTAGCTGCCGGCGACGCTGGCCACCACCGGGGTGCCCCGGGGTGCGAACAGGTCGTTGCCCTGGTGGCGCCGGCCGCCCGAGCGGGGGAAGCCCCAGTCGTTGGTGAAGGTGGCCCCGCCCTGCACCGGGCACACCCACGGGCCCCGGTTCACCGGGGCGGCGGTCGCAGCCGGCGGCCGGGCCGACTTGGCCTCCTGGTCGCGCACCGACTCGAGCCGCTTGCGAGCGTCCTCGGCCGCCCTGGCCTGGGCCTCCAGCCGCGCCCGGTCGGCCTCCTGGGCGACGGCGGCCGCAGCCTTGGCCTCGGCCTCGCGGCGGCGGGCGGCCTCCAGCTCGTTGCCGAGCCGGTCGAGGCCGGACGCCAGCTGGCTCTCGAGGCGCTGGAAGGCGGCGAGCTTCTCCCGCTGGGTGCGCAGGCGCCTGGCCAGGGCCTTCTCCCGGGCTTCGAGGTCGGAGGCGCCGGCCCGGAGCTGGTCGACCTGGTTGGTGGAGGCCCCGGTGGCGACGTTCAGGTACGCCCGGCCCCGGGTGATCTGAGCGATGTCGTCGGAGCCGAAGGAGGCCCGCGCCCGGCCGCCGGTGTACTCACGGATGGCCGACGACCTGACGGCGGCCGACGCCACCTCGAGCCGGGCCCGGGCTGCGGCCAGCTCGGCGGTGCCCTTCACCACGTCCTCCTCGGCGTCGTCGAGGGCGGCCTCGGCGCCCTGAAGGCCGCGGTTGGCGGCGGTCGCCTGGCGCTGGGCGTTGCGCACGGCGGCCTCGGCCTTGGCCACGTCGACCTCGGCGGCAGCCGCCGGCGGTGTGGTCACCGCGACCATCACGAGCGCGATCGCGAGCGCGACGTACCGGCGCGAAGCCCTGACCATCGTACGGATGGTAGCCACGACCTGCCCGAGGAACCAGGTCGGCGGGTCCCGGCGACGGGCTGAGGGCGGGCTCAGCCAGGCGGCGATCGGTGGGGATGTCACGGGTTCGCCTGGCCCCGCCCGCCGCTCGCTCGCGCACCGCCCGGCTGGATGTCACGGTCGGTTGGCATCCTCGCCAGGTGCTGGGTGCTGAGGTGCTGCGGGTCCTGCGGGGCGATCCCACCCGCCGCCCGGCCCCCGACGCGGCGTTGATCGCCGCCGCCCGCTCCCACCTCGAGGCGGCGGCGGCGGCGTGGGCCGAGGCGGTGCCGGAGGGCGTGGTCGTCCGGGTCACCAAGGAGGCGGTGGCCGGTGTCCGCCGCTGCGAGCTGCGCCACCTTGACGGGCTCGGCCGCCGGCTGGAGCCCGGCCAGCCCCCGGTACCGGCGGTGGTGCGGGGGCGGCTGGTCGACGCCGTCTTCCGCCAGGTCGCCACCACGGCCCGGGTCGGGGGCGACCCTCTGGCCGACGCCGTGGCCGCCTGCGCCGCCGAGGGCGAACCGGTCGACGCCGACCTGGGCGCCCTGTCCGACGCCGAGCGCGAGCAGGTGCGGGCCGAGGTGGTGGCCGCCAGCGCCACGCTCGTCGCCAGCTGGCCGGCGCTGCCCGCCGGCGCCGGCCTGCGCACCCAGGAACGGCTGCTGGTGGCGCTGGCCGGAGGGCGGGTGGTGCTGTCCGGGAGGCCCGACCTGGCCATCGGCCGGCCCACCCGCCATCGGGCGGGGGTGCTGGTGTGCGAGGCCAAGAGCGGCTGCTTCCGGGTCGCCCACCTCGAGGATCTCCGCTTCTACGCCCTGCTCGAGGCGCTGCGCTGGGGGGTGGCCCCGTTCCGGGGCGTGGTCTGGAGCCTGGGCGACGGGCGCATCGAGTCGCTCGACATCGACGCCGACCTCCTGTGGAGCGAGACCCTGCGGGTGGCTGACGCCGTCACCCGGCTCACCCGCCTGGCCGCGGGCGAGGCGCCCCGGCCCTCGGCCAACCCGCTGTGCCCGTCGTGCCCACGGCTGCCCGGCTGCGCGGACGGTGCCCGACAGGTGGCGCTGGCCGGAGGCGGCCTGCCCGACGACAGCGCTGACGACGAGGACGAGGACGACGACGACGACGAC